>CAMWIF010000154.1 GCA_947174225.1 uncultured Porphyromonadaceae bacterium
GTCCCGGCGGAACAGTGCTTACTGAGAACAACAACCTTCAGAAAAGTGAGTTCCTTTCCGACGACATCAACGCAGGCGTTCATTCGTCTCGTGGCATCCGTCAGATCATCCAGCAGCGCAATGCCGATGTGCTTAAAGAGATTAATGAGATAAAGAAGAAATATGCCGACGGCGGTTTCGGCTCACTTGAGACTAAGGCTGATCGCGAGAAAGCACAGGCTGCCTATGACGAGGCTGCTTCCGCTATCCGTAAGAACGAAGACCTCAAGAAGCCCGTTATCATCATCAAGTCTACTCCTGAAGCTTCTTTCGGAAGCCTCGTAGAGATTCTTGACGAAATGCAGATCAACTCTATCTCCAAGTATCAGATCGATAACATGACAGCTGTGGATTCTGTAATGCTCTCCGAGTATTGGAAGAATCATCCGGCTCAATAATGTTAGATTTATTAACCCTTAAAGCAGAAAAGAAAAATGGCTAAAAGAAATGTAGATCTAACATCGAAGGAATGGCGCGATATAGTCTTTGCGGATAAAAACCAAGACTTCGGTGCCTATCAACTCCGCAAGAACAGCGACAAGCGTCACAATATGGCAGTCCTGTTCACACTTATCGGTCTGGTGGTAGTTTTCATCATGCTCATCGCATATTCAAAATATTCTGACTATCGCGCCGAGCAGGAAGCTATCGCCCTCCAGGAGCAACGTGAGAAAATGGCTGCTGCCGAACTTCTCCAGGAAGAGAAGAACGACGAGCCGGAACCCGAACCGGAACCCGAACCTCAGAAATTCGAGCAGGAGATTCCTCAAGTGCCTGAAGAGGTGCTTGCAACCGTACAGGTTACTCAGATTGCCATCGTCGACGCTGACAAAGTGCAGAACGAGGTGATGGATATGGAGGCTCAGAAGGAAGATAACACCGCTCGTGGTGTGGTTAACCAGGAAGGTTCTGACGACGCCGACAAATTCAAAGCTGTTCAGGAACAGGTTATCGTGAAGGAACCCGAACCCGAGGTTAAACCCAAAGAGGAGGAGATCTTCCAGGCTGTAGAGCAGCAGGCTGAGTTCCCCGGCGGTACAGCTGCTCTTATGAAATGGCTTAACCAGAACATCCGTTATCCGGAACAGGCTGCCGCCAACGACATCCAGGGCCGTGTAATCGTGAAGTTCGTCGTTGAGAAAGACGGTTCAATCGGTGCTGCCGAAATCCTCAAGGGTGTAGATAAAGACCTTGACCGTGAGGCACTCCGCGTGGTTAAGAAGATGCCTAAATGGCAGCCCGGTAAAAACAACGGTGTTGCAGTGCGTTCTTACTTCAACCTCCCCGTTTCATTCAAGCTCCAGAATCAGTAATCGAGCGTAGAAATCCAATAAAAGAAGCGTCATACTGCCTTAGTGCCGTGTGACGCTTCTTTGCTATAAACTATAAACCATAAACTACCTCCCCTAAAGCATTTTTTTCTTAAAAATGCTGAACCACTATTAACTATAATTGTTAAAAATATAGAAACTCTTAAAAATATCAAAGTTATGAACGGAAATGAAAACATGCCTAAAAGCGGGCGTCTGATATTCGGAATTTTTATGGTGATCGTATATGTAGCCGTTGGTCTACTGTTTATATTCGACGTATTCAATATTGACAATGTGGCTGTGAGTGCGGTAGTCGGTGGCATCCTTTGTGCCTATGGTCTTTGGAGAGGCTATCGTCTCTATCGTGGCTGGAACTGATTATCAAAACAAACACGCTCCATCAATATGAAAAATTCAATGCTTACTAAGATATCCTCCGGATTGCTCCTCTTGGCTACCGCCATAGGAGCAATCAGCTGTACTCCCGTAAAACGTGGCGAGTACGCTTCCGGAAGCGCAACAATATATTGTGACGATGGCTTCAAAAACATCCTTGAAGAGGAGATTGAGGTATTTGAATATACTTATCCACAATCCTCAATCATTCCTTTCTATGTGAGCGAAGGCGAAGCTCTCGACACTCTCCTTGCCGACGGCACTCAGGCAATCATCACAACTCGCCAGCTCTCTAAGGAGCAGATTGACTATATGAAGTCGAAATACAAGAGAGTTGTACGCCAAAACTGTATTGCAGTGGATGCCGTAGCCATCATCACAAATAAAAAGAATCCTGTCTCAGCTTTATCAGTGACTGAGGTCAGCGACATTCTCAATGGCAAGATCACAAAATGGAGTCAACTTGCCGGCAACGACACTACGGCAATAAAGATTGTGTTTGATAATGCTGAGTCTTCCACAGTAAGCTATCTGAAAGAGAAATTCCTTCCTGAGGGAAAGAAAATTTCAGAGACAGCCAACACCTTCGCACAGAAAAATAATGCGGCTGTGTTTGATATAGTCAAAACCGATCCCGATGCACTGGGTGTTATAAGCGTCAGCTGGCTTGGTGACGATCTCAGCAAAGCAAAGAAAGTGCCTATGGACAAGAGAATGGAAGACTACGAAAACCAAAACGACACTGTGGCTTCCACACTCACTTCAGAGGTTAACATTATGAAGATAAGTAATCCTACCGAAGACAATGACTATAGTCCGGTAAGCTACAAGCCCTACCAGGCATATATCTATTCGGGTGATTATCCTCTCGTAAGAAAGGTATATATGATTTCTACCGCCAGCAATTCAACTGTTCTCCACAGCTTTTATGTATTCATGACCGGTTTTGTCGGGCAGAAAATCATAACCAAGACAGGCATTCTCCCCTATCACATGAATCCCCGTGTGGTGGAAGTAATATGATAAGCAAAACTTATGCTATAGCCCAATCATTATTAACATAGAGTATGTTATCCCCCCTCTGAATGTCGTTCATAGGGGGGATAATTCGATTTTTAAATAAAATTTCAGCAAAATACAAAAGATTAACAACCCTATGTGTTGAAAAAATAAGTTTTTTTGTTAATTTTGCATTGATTTACAACAAAACTCTATGCCGCTCTACCAAGCGTCTCTCCCAAGTTGTAAACGATGGTAATTTTTTAAGGTTACTCAACTTCACCGCAATCAGTTAAAATCAATCTATAAGATGAAATTCAGATTTATTTTCTCAGCTGCCTTCATTGCAGCCGCGCTCACTACAATGGCACAGACCCATGTAGAGGGTCGGGAATATTACAAGGCAGATCAGCTCCACAATGCAAAGGAGCTTCTTGTCCGCAATTTACACAATGCCGGCACAGACAAAGCAGTCTCCAACTATTATCTTGGACTGATTGCTTTGGAAGAGGGGAATGTTGCCGCCGCTGCCACCCACTTCAACGAAGGCATCGCAGCCAACCCCCAATATGGCTACAACTATGTAGGCCTTGGCGCCTGTGATCTGCGCAACGGCGACAAATCAGGTGCTGAAAAGCAGTTTAAGGTTGCGAAAGGTCTTGCAAAAAAAGATGCAGAGTTGCTCATTGACATCGCTCGTGCCTACTACGATACTGATCCAGTGGCTTATACAAAGGAAATCGACAAGTATGTCAATGATGCCCGTAAGGCTAATATGCAGGAGGCAGATATCTACCTTTTCGAAGGCGACCGTAAGAAAGACAATAAAGATGTAGGTGGCGCTGCCGCTCAATATGAGATGGCTGCCAACTATAATCCCGATGCTACTGAGGCTTATGTGAAATACGCCAACCTCTTTACCCAGGTTAATCCCCAGTATGCTATCGACATGCTCAACAAGCTCCTTCAGATCAACCCCAACTCTGCCCTTGCACAGAGAGAGCTTGCCAACGCTTACTACAACGCTCAGAAGTTTAGCGAGGCGGCTAACGAGTATGGCAAATATGTGAAGAACCCCAACCACTTCAAGCAGGATGAGGACCGTTACGCATTCCTTCTCTTCTACGGTGGCGACTACAAAGCAGGTTATGACTACTCAACCCAGCTTCTCAAAGAGAATCCCAACAACTTCACAGCACAGCGTTATCAGTTTATGAACGCTGCTCAGGATAAGGAGATGGCTAACCAGCTTCTTCCTATGGCTGAGGCATTGGTAGCCGCCCACAAGGCTAATCCTGCCAACAAGTTCGCTCCTATCGACTATATCCTCATTGCTGAGGAGCTTAACACTGCAAAGCGTCCGCAGGAAGCTGAAGCTCTTCTTCAGGAAGCGATCAATGATAATCCTGACAACGCCACTTTCTACAAGCAGCTTGCTATGACCTATGTGGGTGAAAACAACCTTTCCAAAGCTGCCGATACATTCCAGGGTTATATCCAGCATTCAGAGAAGCCGGGTTATAACGATTTCATCCAGCAGGCTACTTTCGCCTACTATGCAGGTGTTGAGAACCAGAAAGAGCATCCTGATGTTGCCAACAAGTATTACGACATGGCACTTGAATATGCCGACAAAGGTCACGAGATACTTCCTGAGAACTACAAGCCCATCAAATTCAGAGGCGACGTAGCAAAGCAGAAAGCTCCTGAAAGCGAAGTTGCATCTGCTGCCGTACCTTATTATACCGAGGCTATCACTCTCATCGAGAAAAGTGAAAATCCTTCTCGCTATGTCAACGACGCCAAGGAGATGTATAACTATATGGGCAACTACTACCTTGAGCAGAAAGATGTGCCAAGCGCAAAGCAGTACTTCACCAAAGTTCTTGAGCTTGATCCCAACAACGAGCCTTACCGCAAATTCGTAGAGGGGCTTAAATAAGCCTTAGACCCCAATACATTAAAACTTCCTTAACACAATTTAAGTGTTAAGGAAGTTTTTTTTGCATAAAAACACTTTTATTAGTACCTTTGCAGAATTATATCCCACAAGCGATACTCTCAGTATCAAAACCCTTATTGGATTCATTGAAAAGGACGAAAATTACATTCAAAGTTGAGTAATTACCTTTGAAGATTATATGCTTTCCGAAGCTTCTTATAAGGCGCCAAAACTGACCGTAAAACACATTATTATATCATATGGCTGAACTTAAACGTATAAAGAAGGGCTTGGACATCCCAATCACGGGTGCCCCCTCTTCCCGCGTGACAGAAGACAAAAAGACCGCTCTCTTCGCCATAGCTCCCGACGATTATCCCGGGCCGGTGTGGAAAGCAGTGGTTAAGCCGGGCGACAAAGTAAAGGCCGGCGATCCGCTCCTCAAAGATAAGGCTACGGGCAAGGTCTGCCTTGCCTCACCTGTATCCGGAGAGGTAGCGGAGGTAAACCGTGGCGAGCGTCGCCACATCCGTTTCATCAGCGTCCATAAAGAGAACACGGAGAAACGGCAATTCAGTGTGGCAAAGACTCCGGAAGAGATCAAGAGCGCTATGCTTGAAAGCGGACTCTGGGCACTTATGCGCCAACGTCCCTTCGACATCGTACCGGATCCGGAGGTCGCTCCCCGCGACATCTTTGTCACCGCTTTTGATTCTGCGCCGCTTACGGCTAAGATGATCGACCAGAACCAGCGTGAATGGCTTGAGAAAGGTCTTGCCTGCCTCACGAAACTCACAGCAGGAAAAGTTTATCTCGGAGTACGCAGCAATGACAATCTTTCATCACGTGTGGCAGAGGTGTATGAATTTGAAGGGCCTCACCCGGCAGGCAACGTCGGCACGCAGATTGCCGCCATTGCCCCTGTCAACAAAGGAGAAGTAGTTTGGACTCTCGATGCGCCTACTGTGGCAAGAATCGGCAAGCTCTGCGAGAAAGGAGAAATCGATTTCTCCACCAGAGTTGCCCTCACAGGACCCGAAATCCGTGACCCCCACATCGTGCTGACATCTTTCGGAGCAAACATCGACTCTCTGCTGAAAGACGAACTGAAAAATAAGGAGGGTATCCGTGTGATTTCCGGCAATGTACTTACCGGTATTAGAGTCAACAAAGATGACTTCCTCCACTATCCCTATCGCCAGATCACAGTGATTGAGGAGGGGGACAATGCCGATGAATTTATGGGCTGGGCATCACTTAATCCTATGAAATACAGTGTAAAAAGAAGCTTCCCCGCCTTCTTGCGCGGTCTTTCTAAGCCATTTGAGTTTGATGCCCGTCTGAAGGGTGGACATCGAGCTATGATTCTGAGCGAAGAATACGACAAGGTCTTCCCCTTCGACATTTATCCCGAATATCTTCTCAAAGCCATAATGGCAGGCGACATTGACCGTATGGAAAAACTCGGAATATATGAAGTGGCACCCGAAGACTTCGCACTACCGGAGTTTGTAGACACCTCCAAAATCGAGCTTCAAAAGATTGTAAGGGAGGGTCTTGATAACCTCAGAAAAGAACTATCATAATTAAAGCAACATATCCAACCCTGACAGATGAAAGGATTAAAGAAAAAAATCGACAGTGTGAAACCACAGTTCGAAAAAGGGGGCAAGTATGAGAAACTTCACTCCGTTTTCGATGGCTTCTACACTTTCCTTTTCACTCCCAATGAGACATCACGTTCAGGAGTCCACATCCATGATGCCAACGACTCCAAACGCACGATGATCATGGTAGTGATAGCCCTGCTCCCCTGCTGCCTGTTCGGCATGTGGAATGTGGGTCTGCAGCATGCTCTTGCCACCGGTGATCCCAACCATGGCGTGTTCAATCTCTGTTTCTACGGCTTC
>CAMWIF010000155.1 GCA_947174225.1 uncultured Porphyromonadaceae bacterium
CCTGTTCCATGAAGTAACGCTGGCCTGCACAGCTCGTCCAGTCGTATGTGCCGGGAAAGCAATAGCTCTGGGCACGGTTGTTGGCAGCAATGTTACTGTCATCTCCTTGTTCGGCAGAGCCGGCTCCGAGGTTGACGCGCCACATCGAAAGTCCGATACCGTTGGGCTGACCGGCAGCGGAGATGTTCTGCGAGAAGAGGAGCTGGGCAATCTCATTACGGTTATCCACCCAATATTGACCGATCTGGTTGGGAAGCCAGCAGTCGGAAGCACCGAAGCCTTCCATCTCCTGATAGGTCTTGGAGGTGGTTACAGTCACTTTCTGGGTAGTGAGCTGGAAGTTGGCTGTAGGCGACTTCACATCGTCGTCGGGGTTCACATCCGGCTCGCCGGGTTTCTCGGTGCCTACGGGATGCTTGGTTGACACGCCGTGCGGTTCATCGCTACATGATGCCAAGGAGAACACGGCTGCTCCGAATAGAGCTAATTTATATATTTTCATGTTGAAAGTTTAGGGTTGAAAGTTTAGGGTTTAGGGTTTACCAACCGGGATTCTGCTTGATGGCTCCGTTGGAGTGCTCTACTTCATAGTTGGGAATGGGATAGAGGAGATCGCGATCCTCGCGGAAACGTATGCCTTTGTCGCTCGTTTCACCCTGATTCCATTTCTCATACATATCGGCAGTGGCACCGGTGTTGTATTTTACGAATGAGCCGTCGGGACCCATAACATTGCACATCATCTTCTTTCCGTTGGCGCAATCCCAGCGACGGAGGTCGTAGAGACGGCACTGCTCGTGGGCAAGCTCAAGGCGACGCTCAGAGCGGATAGCATCACGGAGTGTAGTGCCTGTGGAGGTCACAGAGGGGAGATGCACACGGTTGCGCACTTGGTTAAGACCCCATTGTGCCTGGCCATCATCACCTGTCTCGGCACAAGCCTCGGCATACATCAGGAGCACGTCGGCATAGCGGAGGACACGGTGATTGAGAGGTATCTTGTCGATGTTATAGATTTCGGGACGATCCTCAAGAGGTAAGAAATATTTACGGATTATACGGGCAGACTTATGCTGGGCAGGGTCGATGATGTAGCCCTTATAGTAATCGCTTGCGGTCCAGCCAAAATTCTCTACATAGTCCTGGTATTTCGCATCGCTTACTCCACAAACTGTAGAGTTGTTTTTAACAAAATCTGCAAATTGGTTTTCACCGGCGATTTCAGTACACATTGTCTTGATGATGGTCCAGCGGAGACGCTCTGTATCGCCTGCAGCGATAAAGGCATTCTCAAGGTCGGAGGTAGGCTGACCCCAGCTCCACCCGTCACCTACACCGTTACGGCAACCGGTAACGACTGTCAGTGCGCCACCAAGTGCGTAGGTATCACCACCATAAGTCTGCTGCACTTCAAAGAGGCTTTCGTCGCTGTTGTTGTATTTCACACTCCATACATCGCCGAAGTTTTCGAGCAGACGATATTCGCCGGAGTCGATGATGGTTTTGAGTGTAGCCTTGGCTTCGCTCCATTTAGCTTGGTAGAGCTGTGCTTTGCCAAGTATGCCGAGAGCAGCACCCTTTGTGACACGACCCAATTCTGCGGCTGAAAGCTGACTGCGCTCAGGAAGATCGGGAATGGCGAGTTTAAGTTCATCCTCGATGAATTGGTAACATTCCTCCTGAGTGGAACGCTCAACACCGGCACCTGTATCGGCATAACGTGTCATAAGAGGTACACCACCGAAGTTACGCACGAGATCGAAGTAGAAGAATGCGCGGAGGAAACGAACCTCAGCTAAACGACGTTTCTTCAGATTCTCGTCCATCGTGACATCCGGAATTTTCTCAAGACCGAGATTGCAGGTGGTGATACCCTGATAACGGGCACCCCAGAAATTCTGTAGAATACCGCTGGTGTAGCCTGTAGGCATGAAGTGAGTCACGTCCTGATAACCGTCGTCCTGGGTCGTGTTGCCGTCCCAAAGGTCATCGGTAGTCATATCAGACATAAGCCACGTGTTGTAGATCTGCCACCAGCCGCCACCCTTGGCAATCTGGAAATAGCAGCCACCCACATATGTTTCTACCTCCTCAGGTGTGGAGAAGTAGGTTTCGAGGTTCTCGCTGCCACGCACGTCTTCTGTGAGGAAGTCGTTGCAGGAGGTCGACAGGGTAAGTCCTGCCAAAACCGCGAGTGAATATATTATTTTTTTCATTATCGTTTCTTTAGATTTTTAGGGTTATCAGAACTTAAAGTCGAGGCCGAATAGGAATGTCTTGGGTGTAGGATACTTAGCATTGCCGATACCTTTCTCGATCACGCTGCCGTCGTAGAACGGACGCTCCGGGTCCATACCGTCATATTTGGTGATGGTGAAGAGATTCTGGGCTGAGAAGTAGAGGCGCAGATTGAAGTCACCGAGCCATTTCTCAGGGAATGTATAGCCCAAGGTAAGGAGCTTGCAACGCATATAGCTGCCGTCTTCCACATAGAAATCTGATACGCGGCCATAGTTTTGGTTGAGGTCGTTGTAGGAGAGACGTGGAATGTCGTTGCTTGTACCTTCACCATGCCATGCTTTATTGAGAGTGCCACGATATACATTCTGACCGCCGCCACCGGAATAGCGTTTCTTTTCAAGGTTAAACACATCGTTGCCGAATGTGCCATAGAAGTTGGCGAGGAAATCCCATCCTTTGTAGTTAAGACCGATGTTGAAACCAAGCATCAGATCAGGGTAGGGGTTGCCGATATATACCTTATCATCCTCGTTGAGCACACCGTCATGGTTGGTGTCAAGGAAGCGGATGTCACCGGGCTGGGCATCAGGCTGAAGGAGTGTACCGTGTTCGTCGGTATGTGCGTAGACTTCTTCCCAGTTCTGGAAGAGACCCTCAGTTCTGTAGCCGTAGAAACGGGAGATCAGACCGCCATCGACGTTACGGATAATACTCTCATTGAGACCACCGCCTGTAAGAACCGGACCGTCGCCTGAGAATTTGATAGCCTTGTTGCGTACACCTGAAAGCTGAACGCCTACGTCATAGCCGAAGTCGCCCACTTTGTCACGCCAGCTGAGAGCAAGTTCCCAACCACGTGCCTGCATCTCACCGATGTTCTGTGTGATGGCACCCATCCATGCAGGGTTACCAGCGATGAGAAGTCCTTGGGCAGCATAGAGCATATCGTGAGAATTTTTCTGATAGAGGTCGAATGTGAGGTTGAGTCGATTCTGGAGGAAAGTGGCATCAATACCGAAATCGTAATCCTCTACAGTCTCCCAACGGAGGCGCGGGTTACCCATCTGTCCTACAATAGAGGAGGGGAAACGGTTGGCTGGAACACCGAACACATAGTTTACGCCGTTATCCATAGTTGAGAGGAATAGACCCGGGTTGATGTTCTGGTTACCTACTTTACCCCAGCCAAGACGAACCTTAGCATTGTCGAGCCATCCGCGTGTGCCTTCCATAAACTTCTCTTCAGAAAGACGCCATGCAAGAGAAACGGAGGGGAATGTAGCCCACTTATTACCTGCGGGGAAACGAGAGCTGCCGTCATAACGGAGTGAAGCTGTGACATAGTAGCGGTTGTCGTAATTATACATGATACGACCAAGGAATGAAGCTAAAGTCTGATAGCTTGTACCACCTCCTGAGAACTGATCGCCTGTGCCGGCACTCACCTCATGAAGAAGTTTATTGTCGCCCGGAATATCTTGGCGGGAAGCGTTTGCCCAGTAGTTGGCGTAACGCTCTGCTGTGAAACCGATCATTGCCGTGAGGTTATGCTTCTCAGCGAAGGTGTCCATATAAGTGGCTGTATTGGTCCAGCTCCAGTTAAACTGGTCAGAGTAGTTACGGTAGGCACTGTTCTTTGCACTTTGTTCAAGAGCATCAATATGGAAAGCGTAGTCATAACCGTCACTACGCTGATACCAGAGGTTGGTGCCGAACTGAGTGCGGAGTGTGAGTTGGTGTATAGGCTGAATCTGGATGTAGGGATTCATAAGGAGCTGGAACTTGGAACTGTGGTTGTCCATACGAGCAAGAGAAGCTACAGGGTTCCATTCCTGGTTGTTGTATGAACGCTGGAAGTCGTTCATTGGATTAGCGGGATCCCATTGATCCTCCGGACGGTAAACAGGGGTGGTGGGGTCCATACTCATAGCAGCGGAGAAGAGTTCGGGAGCGCTTTCCCAGCTTTCGAGGTTGGGAGCGAGGTCGAGACCTGCCTTCAACCAATCGGTGAAGTTATATTCAGTATTGAGTCGGACATTGATCTTGTCCCAATAACCGCCTTGGAACTGAGAATTGTTACGGTAGTAGCCTACGGAAAGACCGTAAACATATTTCTCATTACCACCGCGAACGCTGAGTGAGTAGTTCTGAACAAGGGCTGTCTTGTCTACCACGAGTTTCCACCAGTCGGTGCTGTCAACCTCGCTGTAGTCGATGTAAGGAGAATTCCACGGAGCCACGCGGCCGTCGTTCTCATAGCGGGCATAAAATACTTTCTCATACTCGTCTGCCCATGCGATGCTTGGCTTAGGAATATACTGCCAGCCTACGGATGCGGAGAAGTCAACGTGTGTTGCGCCGGCTTTACCTTTCTTTGTGGTAATGATGATGACACCGTTTGATGCGCGTGTACCGTAGATTGCGGAAGCAGAGGCGTCTTTAAGCACCTCCATACTTTCAATGTCGTTGTTGTTAAGGAAGTTAATGTTGTCGGTATTCAAAGGCACACCGTCTACCACGTAGAGTGGGGAAGTGCCGTTTACGGATGTGACACCACGGATCATAACCGAGGGATTTGCACCCGGACCGCCGCCCGATACAACCTGCACACCGGGGACACGACCTTGGATAGCGTCCATTGCGTTGCCCGATACCATTTCATTAAGTTCGGAGCCTTTGATAGTTGAGATTGATGAGGTAAGGTCGCTCTTCTTGGCTACACCGTAACCCACAACCACGAGTTCGTCGAGAGAATTGGCAGTCTCCGACATCTCGGCATTGATGGTAGTCTGTCCCTTCACAGGGATGGTTAGCTCTTGGAAGCCGACATAGTTAAAGATAAGAGTGGCAGAAGCCGGCACGTTGGTTAGGGTATAGTTGCCGTCGATGTCTGTGGCTGTGCCCTGGCTGGTGCCTTGCACTCTGACGGTCGCGCCGATCAATGGCTCTCCGTCTGTCTTGGAAGTGACTATTCCCTTAACTGTAAGGTTCTGTGCCATCACGGTCAGACCTAACAATGCGAAGATCATAGTCAGGATGTATTTTTTCATGACAAAACTTTAGGTTATAAAATTCTTGGGTTATAGTTGGAATCGGGGAGGGTGGGCTTGTCGGGCTGCTCCGGTGGCACACCCTCCCTTTGGTATTCTGTGATAGTTGGAGTTAGTTCTGTGGAACAAGACGGGCACGCTCTGTGTGGGCGTCGAAGATGAGCTTGAATGTGCCGCCGCGCTCAATGCTCTCCATATTTATCCAGTTGTCGGGCACGAATTCCTTACGGTAAGCCTCGTCGCCCCACTTGTCGAGATCTACGGCACCGTTATATTTCCACTGGAAGTAGTCGGCGTTTCCGGTATAGTGCGGGTTGTCGGGATGAACATTTCCGTAATACATGAACTTGGATGGATCTGCGCTGTCGTCAACACGCCAAGCTACGAAGTTCCACCAGCCGTGAGAGTGCCAGTTGTGGATTACGAAGTGGAGGTTATCACCCTTTGAGAGTTTCCAATCCTCATAAATATAAAGGTGAGGATTCTTGGCATCTTGGGTCATCTTCATTACGTCGTCAGGACCTCCGGACATCGGGCCGAAGTAGAATTCCTGCCACCAGGCGTCGGTGTCCCAACCACCCCACCATGTATTGAGGTCGTCGCCGCCGAAGTGCATGTGCATAACGGGGTCGATTGCAGAGTCGATGGAGTAGTCTTCAACTGTATACGAACCGTTGAAGGTGTCGAAGGTGAGCAGATAGTAGGTGTTTGCCTTGTCGAGTTTGATCCAGTTAACTTCATCCGGGTTATCACCGAGCACTGAGGCGTTTTCCTTTGATGGAGCGAAGCAGAGAGGACCGAAGGAACCCTTCTGGCCGAGGAGACTTACCTCTGTTCCGGCTTTCTCATTGTAGTAGCGCACCTGATACTTATATTCTCCGATATGGTCACAGATAATAGGCACACCGAAGATGTCTGAGTTGAGGTCAGCTTCATCCTGCACATCGCAGAGCCACATCTTCTCCATATCCTGAAGAGCCTGAACCTTTACGATTGAGGTGAAAGTGGCAGAGTGAGCCGGTTCGTTTGCCTCACGGTCGTAGGCAGTTACGGTAGCACGGAGATTAGCCTCCTTGCTGGGGAGAGTCAATTTCTCGGAGAAGTCGAGTTTGGCTGTGCCGTTGCCTTCCACACGGCGGGGATAACCTTCCACAGCTTTGGGAGAATCTTCACCGTCGGTGATGTCAACAAGATCGATGTCTACATAATCAACCACACGGTTGTCAGCCACACCGAATTTGAGATTAAACACTGTCTGATCC
>CAMWIF010000156.1 GCA_947174225.1 uncultured Porphyromonadaceae bacterium
TCGGCAAGGCGGTAGATAGGAATCTTGTTGGAGGTGCCTTCGCCGGTCCAGCGGTTGAGCATCCAAGATGGCATATTCTTGGCAGGGGTGTCGCCACGCAGAGATGCGTCGTAGATGTTGTTGCCCCAAACGCCCTGGAAGTAAGCGGTGAGTTGCAGACCTTTCCAGCCAAGACCTACGTTGAAGCCATATGTCCAGTCAGGAAGACCCTTACCGATCTTGGTGCGGTCGTCGGCGTTGATTTTGCCGTCGCCGTTGGTGTCTACGAATATCACGTCGCCCGGCTTGGCATACCATGAGGTCTGACCGGGAGTGAGCTGGTATGTGGTGTTGTACTCATCAGCCTGAGCCTGATTCTGGATAATACCGGCAGTCTTGTAGCCATAGAAGAAGGGGAATACCTCGCCGTTCATAGAGCGTGCGATGTCGCCTGCAGTGCCGTTAGATATTTCAGTTCTCCAACCGTCGGCGTTACCGAGGTTGACGAGGGTGTTCTTCACATAAGAGAGGTTACCACCAAGGTTTACTTCCACTTCGCCGAAGTTGTGTGCCCAACGGAGGTCCATCTCCACGCCGGTGTTGTCCATTGTGCCGACGTTGCCCACCGGGGCACTCTCACCTACGTAAGTAGGAATCATCATAGTCATAAGCATACCGGTGGTGCGCTTCTTATACCAGTCAACGGTGAATTGGAGAGAGTTGTCGAGGAAGCCGAGGTCAAGACCTATGTCGGTCTGAGTCGATTCCTCCCATTTGAGGTCGGGATTAGCAAGACCGGATGCCTTGGAGCCGTAGGTCTGGCTTGAACCCTCAGGACCGAAGTAATAGTTGTTGTTGCCATTGGTGAGGACGGTATATTTGAAGTCGTCGATAGCCTCGTTACCGTTCTTACCCCAAGATGCACGGATTTTGGTGTTGCTCCACCATGTCGGGCGAGTCTCAAGGAAAGGCTCGTTGGTGATGTTCCAACCTGCTGAGAATGAAGGGAAGGTAGCCCATTTGTTGTTGGAGCCGAAGCGAGATGAACCATCGTGACGTACAGTAGCTTGAATCATATAACGGCTGCCGAAGTCGTAAGATACACGGCCGAATAAGGAGGCGAGGCGAGGCCAAGCCGAGTTAGGACCGGCGTTACCTGTACGGTTGCCGCCGTCTTCCTCACCGGGAGCGCCCTGAGCCACTGTCACCCAAGGCTTGCTGAAGTTGTAGAGCTTATTGGCTGAGGCGTTGATCCACCATCCTGTGCCCTCTTTTGCCGACTGTCCAAGCACGACGTTGATGTGGTTCTCGCCGAAGTTCTTATCGTATAGGAGGAGGTTTTCGAGCTGCCAGGTCCAGCCACGGTTCATAGATGAAGAGGCAGAGGCATGGATTGCATCCTGATTGCTGAGGTTGCTATAGTAGTTAGGTTCGGAATGGCTGTTGTCGCCCCAGAATGCGAGGTCGCCGCCGAAGCTGATGCGGTAGGATAAGCCGTCCCATATCTGGAGTTCGCCGATGAAGTTGGTCACAATCTTATGGCTCCAGTTCTTGCCGGAGGGGAATGACCATCCGTAGAAGGGGTTGGTCAGCTCCTGATAGCCACCGCCGAATGCCTCGGGCACGGTGTAAAGGTTACCTGCCTTGTCGTAGCGAGGCACATATTTATCGTTGCCGGCATAGTAGTCGATCTGATGCTGATATTCGGGAGAACCGGGGACGAGGGTCGGGGTCAGTATAGGAGACATACCTATAGCGTTGGTGATTGCACCGCCGTAGTAGCCACCACCGCCGCCGAAACCTTTGGAATGGATTCGTGCGTAAGAAATGTTGGTAGTGAGCACGAACTTATTAAGCCAGTTGCGTTTCTTTGACTCGTCAAACAACGTGTAAATATTGTTGGCGCGGAGAGTAAGACGGTCGTAGTTCGACTGGTCGTAATTTCCGCCGATGATACCATCCTGTTTGTAGTAGCCGAAAGAGAGGAAGTAATTTACCTTCTCGCTTGCACCTGACACTGACACCTGATGGTTCATCATCGGGGCATTGTTGTTGAAGATAGCTGCCTGCCAGTCGTAACCCTTACCGTAGCTATAGGGGTCGGCGTAAGGAGCGGGCTGACCGATGTTGAGGTAACCCTCATTCTTCATAATGGCATACTGGGTAGCATCGAGAATGTCGATAGATCTCAGCTTCGACTGCCAACCGTAGGTGAAGTCATAGGTGATCTTTGCTCGACCCTGCACACCGTTCTTGGTGGTGACGAGGATTACACCGTTGGCTGCACGGGCACCGTAAACGGCACCGGAAGCAGCATCCTTAAGCACCTCGATACTCTTGATGTCGGAGGGGTTTAGATAGTCGATGCCGCCGTCGATAGGCATACCATCGACGATATAGAGCGGATTTGAGTTGTTGATGGTGCCGACACCGCGCACGCGGATTTGAGCAGCAGAACCGGGCTGACCGTTGGCTGTGGTAGCTGTCACACCGGAAGTGACACCTTTAAGAGCGTTCTGCACGTTCACGGGGGCTGTCTGCGACAGGGTTTCCTCACCCACACTGGATATGGCTGCCGTAACGACGCTCTTCTTCTGTGTACCATAACCTACAACCACCACATCATCAAGAATCTGAGAATCCTCAATGAGCTGAACGGTGATGTCGTTCATATTGCCGGCTACTTTTATCTCCTGAGGAGTGTAGCCAACATAGTTGAAGAGGAGTGTCGAGCCTACCGGTGCTTTGAGTCGGAATCTGCCATCCACGTCGGTAGATGTGCCCGTTGGTGAGTTTTTCACCATTACTGTCACTCCGATCAGCGGCTCTCCATCCAGGGATGAGATCACCTGTCCGGAGACGTTGACATCCTGGGCACGTACTCCCAGACACGTCATGATCGCGATGAGAAAAAGGATTAATTTTTTCATCTGAATTTTGGGTTAAGTTAGTTATAATTGAATAGATAGTTTTTTCAGTGGAAAGTCTTTCAATGGAAGGTTTTAAAATGCTACCCGAAAGGTGAGTTTCAGAGCTTTCGGGGGCATTTCTTTACAGTGGCAGGGGAATCGGTCACTTCTTCTGGAAGATTCTCACGTAGTCTACCTTCATAGTGACGGGAAGAGCACTTTCATCAATGCCTTTGTAGCCGCCCCAGTCGCCGCCCCAAGCAAGATTGAGAATGGGATAGAAGGCATAGTGGAAGGGCCAGCTGTCGTGGTCAGATCCCATCTGAGCCTTAGTGACCTGAAGTTGCACTTTACCGTCAACGTAAGTGGTGATGGCATCTTCTGTCCATTCGAGAGCATAGGTGTGGAAGTTGCCCTCAGCTCCGTCGCACTTCATCTCGTGGGTCTTCTGCGTCCCCTTTGTGTGGTTGTAGTTTTGGGTGTGGAGAGATGAGGAGACATAGTTTGGATTTGCGCCTACCTCTTCCATGATGTCGATTTCGCCGCATTTGGGCCAGGGATTCTCATTCCAATTGACATTGGAGGGCATCATCCAGAAAGCGGGCCAAGTGCCTTTGCCGGCGGGGAGGGAGATACGAGCCTCTACATAGCCGTAGAGCCAGCCGGTGTTGGGCTTGGCATTCATTCTGCCGGAATATACCTTGCCGTCGCTTCCTTTGAAGCAGTTGATGTGGAGGAAACCATCTTTTATCTCGGTGGTGCGTTTGCCGTCTACCTGTCGGGAGGTGTAGGTTTGGAGTTCGTTGTTCACGTGGCCCGGTTCCCAGTTTTCGAGCACCCAATCGGAGCTTGGTTCGGTGCCTTCGTTAAACTCGTCGCTCCATACGAGGGTATAACCCTCCGGAGTGTTGATGGCATCGCTCAACTGAGAAACCTTGATTTCCATGATCTCATCGCCACACATAAGGCTCAAGCTCCCTTCGCGGGTGGCATCGGTGGTATTTTCCTTTACCGATACAGTAACTTCCGTATCACCTTTCTCTCCCTTTGCCGGAGTTGCAGAAATCCAGTCGGCTGTGGGAGTGAGTTCCCAGTCAGCGTTGGCAGAGATGCTGAAAGTAGAAGAGGATGCCTGGGCGCCCATAATTACGGAGGAGGTGGAGGGGGTAGCTTTGGTGACATAACCCTGAGTTACGGACACTACTTTTATTGTCTGCCCACCGGACACTAAGTTAAGCACCGCGCTGCGGGTGTCGAAATCCTTGTTGGCGGTCACGCTCACCTTGATGGTGGTGGCAACGTTCTTTAAACCGCCTGACGGACTCAATGTAATCCAGTCGGCTTCGGTTCTGATAGCCCAATCGGCATCTGCCTGCACGGTGAGGTCGAGAGTAGAGGCTTCCGGACCTGCGGAGAGAGATTCGGGGGATGTCGTGAGAGTGACCGAATGGTTGGTGTTGGCAGATGCAGGTTCATCCTTGCTGCCGCCACAGGCAGCCATCAAGGGGAAGATGCCCACAAGTGAAATGAAAAGAGATATGAATGTTGATTTTCTCATATTGTTAAATTTAATTCTCATGGTGAAACATAGTCTGAAAAATCTTTTTATAATCGATAGGTAAGCCTTGGCTTACGGGGTGATTTTAAGATTGACTTTCGCAAAATTAGCCATAATCTTCACAATTTATACACACTACGTGATAAAGGTAAATTCTGCAAAAGATAAAAGGTTGGTTAATAATGGATTGATATGTTGGATTAGGTAAAGTGAAAATCACTCCGCCGACTCGTCATCGAGGGTTTGGGAGCCGATTTTGTTGTTGTAGACGGTACGGATTGAGACGTTGAGCATCTTGGCGATGTCGCCGCTCTTGGAGATTCCGAGGCGGCGCAGAGCGTATATGCGCAGCTTGGTGTTGAGGCTGCCGGTCTTGGCGAGGGCTTCCGGAGAAACACGGTTTTCGAGATTTACGGAGGCGTTGTATTCATCGATGAAATCGGGGTAGATGGAGAGAACTGTTTTATCGAAGCTCTCGTAAAAGCCCTGATATTGCTCCTTGATCAGCTCGGGGTCGTTGATGAGCACACCAAGGTCGTCGATCTTCTTAACCTTATATTTACGGAGCAATTTCTTGCGATACTCTTCGATGGCATTGATATATTGTGCCGTCAGTTTGAAGGCATAGGCGATAAGACTGAGCTTCTGAGTGTTTGCTTCGTTGAGGTCAGCATTCGCTTTCTCCAGCCCGGCGATTGCCTTGTCTCTCTCCACCACAGAGATGCTGAGTTCAGCGTTGGTCTCCTTCAACAGATTCCGCATTTTCTTGAGCTTACGGAATTCTATGATGATGAATATGATGCTACCTAACAACACAAGCGACACCAATGCAAGAAACGTGACGAGAAGTGACATTCTCTTGTCGCGTTTTTCAAGTTCTACTCTGTATGCGTCTCTCACAGTTGGAAGCACATCCGATAGGCTTACCATACGGTAGCGGTTATGGTAAAGGTTAGCCTGATTTGCACTATACACGAGGTAGTTGTATGCCCTGTTAAGCTCACCTTTGGCGAAAAGATAGGTGGCAATTTCCTGAAGGGCTGCTATCTCACGATTGACGATGAGGGCGTCCTGTATAGCTGCCTTTGTCTTGTATTTAAGCATATTCTCCTCATCACCGATGGCTTCGTAGTAGCGTGAGAGCCAATAAGAATTTATGGCGTTAAGGCGCGAGGCTCCCGTGCTGCTGTCTACCACCTCTTTCAGGTCTTTGATATTGAGGCTTTTGATGTCGTCACGCTCTTCGTCGAGGGCGGTGGCTACCGGTACCCACACCCATTCAGCCACAGGATGCACGTTTAGTGCCTGTACGGAGTCGCGGTAAGCATTGGCTTTACATATGTCTTCCTTCCACATATCGTGGTTAGACTGCACATAGACAGCCCGCATAGAGTGGAGATAGGAGATGCTTCCATAGTACATTGATTTCATCTCCAGACTGAGTTTTGAGGGATCGATACCTTGCAGGAGCTTCATGGCAGTGTCGTGCAGACCTTGCACAGTGTATATGAAGGCGGCATTGAGTTTCCAGCGCGTAAGCTCGTCATAATCATTAGGGAATGAGCGGGAGAGTATTTTGCTTGTAGCATTGGCATAGTGGAGTGCAGAATCCGAATCAAACACCACGTATTCATCGTAAAGCTGACGGGTCAGTCCGAGGCGTTCAGAGTCGGATTTGGCTTTGTTCAGTGTATTGCGTAGTCCGGTAATTCTTATCTCCTTCTCCTTTACCAAGTTCTCCTGATTTGCGATTATCGAATCGAGGCGCGACAACAAAGCCTCGTTCTCAGGCTCCGGAGCACGGGCGGCTGAGAGAGGGTCGCAGAGCCCTACAAGCATCAGGAGTAGCAGGAGGATATATGGTATAGAGTTAGTTGACATTATATGAATCAAAGTGCATAGATAATGCAGATGTGCTTATGAGGAGGTTAGCATTACTATAACGCAAATTTAATCTTTCCCACTGAAAATAATATCTTTATTGGATTGTTTTAACATATATTAACATAATAAATGGGTAAGAGTAACTATTCAGCGGACACGCTGAGTTTGTCGCCCTCAGAAAAGGGCGAGTATG
>CAMWIF010000157.1 GCA_947174225.1 uncultured Porphyromonadaceae bacterium
ATCACCTCAGGCGACTACGAGCGTTATTACGAGGATATGTATAAGAACAGATAAGTACTTCGTCGCAAGATGAAGCAATGAACAGGTGATAA
The DNA here is from genome assembly GCA_947174225.1 of uncultured Porphyromonadaceae bacterium. GTDB lineage: Bacteria > Bacteroidota > Bacteroidia > Bacteroidales > Muribaculaceae > Lepagella. The sequence continues at coordinate 93 of CAMWIF010000157.1, forward strand.
ACAATCACTTTAAACGCTGACAGGCGATTTTCAATTTGAAAACCGCCTGTCAGCGTTTTAAAGTTACAATAACATATCTCTATTCATAGTTTTATATTATAAAAATTTTATTAATTTTGCAAAATGAATTCATTGAAGACATTTTCCCTGAGATGGATGTAGCGTATTCAACCCCATAATCAAACCTTGGATTTTCGGTTTAACCCATAGTACAACAAACATAACCACCCTATGACACCTCAATCTAAGTCATTGACCGCCAAGATAGGAGCACCCCTTTACTGGATTCTCCTCGTGGTGATGCTTTTCCCTTTTGACATCGTTTTCGGTGAGCAATATCAGTTGATCACCCCACCTGTGGCACTGTTCGCAGGTCTCATCTTCGCTTTCATCTTCGGCATCCCTTACCCGAAATTCAATAAAAAACTTTCAAAATATCTGCTTCAGGCATCAGTGGTGGGCCTTGGCTTCGGTATGAACCTGCAAAAATCGCTGCAGAGCGGTGCGGAAGGTATGCTCTTCACCATCGTATCGGTGATAGGGGTTATGATTATAGGGGTATGGCTCGGACGCTATATGAGTATCAATGAGAAGAGCTCCTATCTGATCTCTTCAGGCACTGCCATATGCGGCGGTAGCGCAATCGCTGCTGTGGGTCCGGTGATAAAAGCTGATCAGAACGAGATGGCAGTGTCACTTGGTGTGATATTCATTCTCAACGCGATTGCACTTTTCATCTTCCCGCCACTCGGACATCTTTTCGGACTCTCACAGACTCAGTTCGGCACTTGGGCTGCCATAGCAATCCATGACACCAGTTCCGTTGTTGGTGCCGGGGCTGCCTTTGACCAGATGTATTTCCCCGGAAGCACAGAGGCGTGTGATTTGGCAACTCTTATAAAATGTACACGTGCGCTCTGGATTATCCCCCTCGCATTCTTCACAATGTGGTATTTCCGTAACAAAAATAAAGGAGGGGAGGGGAAGGCAAAAGTATCCATACCTTGGTTTATTCTTCTGTTTGTGGTGGCGATGATAATCAATACCTACACTCCTGAGAGCGCGATGGGAGTGATGGAGCCGGTCTACAAGGCTCTTGTGGTGATTGCCAAGAAAGCTCTGGTGGCAGTGTTGTTCGCCATCGGTGCGAGTCTTAGCCTCAATGTGATCAAGCAGGTGGGAGTGAAGCCATTGATACAGGCACTGACACTGTGGATGGTGATCGGTGCCACCAGTCTTTTCGTTGTAATTTACACTATGGAATAAATTTAAAGCAAGTTAGAATTATGTATAGATCCGACCCTTTATGGAAAGCGTTAGGTTTCACCTCCCTGATGATGGGAATTGGTGCAGTGATGGCCGGAAATTCTTCAGCACAGATACATGGCAACGCCGAGTTCTTCCCGGCTACCATATGCCTTATCTTCGTGATATTCGCACAGTTGGCGGCTAATAGTTATACCCGTTACCGGGAGGTGCTGTATAGTATGGGTTATAACACACATATCCCGGTATATAAAGCCAATAATTCTACCCCGGGTTATGACAAAGCTTTATTTTACCGTGTATTTTCAGTGGGTTTGGGCTTGGTCTCTTTAATAGCGGGCCTTACTCTTGTGTCGATGGGTGGCATATGGTTTGCGCTGGTAGGTGTGTTTATATTGGTTACTGCGTGGTTGATGGTAGGAGGCTCCACACCACTTCTGCTTTCACCTTGGGGGTGTGTGTTCACATTTATTCTCTTCGGACCGGTGACGGTCATATCCACCAGTATGCTGCAATCGGCTCACGAAGCCACCGACCCGCTTAGCTGGTTTGATATCTCCCCTGCCTTATTTATGTCGGGTATAGTGGGCTTTATGTCTGCCAATGCCTATCTTGTATATGTGTATGGCAACTACTATATGTACAAAAAAACCATGGGAGATACCTTTACCCCTACTTTTGGCAGAAAAGCCACCAGGGTCTTGGTGCTCATCAACAGTTTCTTAGCTTTTGGAATCTACGTATGGGCGTCTTTCTATCTTTCTCTCGACAATCCCTGGGTGGCGGCGGCTCCTTCGGTGGTATGCTTTATTTTCAATATATACATATGGTGGGAGATGAAGCATCTGCCCAAGTATAAATTGCTGACGTTGGCAGATTTGGCTTGTCTCAATGTATTGATTATGGGTGTGCTTGCCTCTATCGTGGCAGCTTTTGTGGGAATCCCCGATGACAGCCATATGCAGGTTTTCTGATAAAATCACGAAAAAATAAGGATAAATTTTGGTCATTTCAAAAAAAATGACTAATTTTGCACTCGCTAACGCAATCGGGGTGTAGCACAGTTGGTTAGCGCGCTACGTTCGGGACGTAGAGGTCGGGCGTTCGAGTCGCCTCACCCCGACAAGCCGTCGACTCTTCCGGAGCCGGCGGCATTATTTAACTCAGTGGATAAATTTGGCTGCTTGCAACCACTCGAAAAAATGCTAAAACGTGTCTTCCCAGGGTCTATACTTAGGGAGACTGCCAGATAGAGCATTCGGTAAGAGCCAGTTTATCTCTCCGACTGCTCCTTTTTTTATATATGGACAGCCGGCTTCCTAAACCGTCAACCATAAACTTTAAACCTAAGATATGAGTTACTTATTCACTTCGGAATCTGTGTCGGAAGGACATCCAGATAAAGTGGCTGACCAGATCAGCGATACCCTGCTTGACGAATTCCTTGCCCGCGACCCTGCAAGTCATGTGGCGATTGAGACCTTATGCACCACCGGGCAGGTGGTTGTGGCAGGTGAGGTAAGCAGCGATGCCTATGTAGATATACATAACACGACACGTGAACTTATTAAGGAGATAGGCTATGACCGTGGCGCTTACCGTTTCGACGGCGATTCGCTCGGTATCCTTTCAGCCATACATGAGCAGAGCGGCGACATCAACCGTGGTGTGAGTCGCGGTGACCTTCTCAGCCAAGGTGCGGGCGATCAGGGTATGATGTTCGGCTACGCTGTGAATGAGACCGATAATCTTATGCCGCTTACACTTGACCTTTCTCATCTTATACTACGTGAATTGGCTGCCATTCGTCGTGAGGGCAAGGAGATGAGTTATTACAGAAAGGGAAAGCTCAAAACGTATCTGCGTCCCGACTCGAAATGCCAGGTGACAGTGGAGTATAACGACGACCGCACTCCGAAGCGCGTGCATACGATTGTCGTAAGCACTCAGCACGATGATTTTATCCTTCCCCTTACCGATACCGAGAAGGCGCAGGTGCGTGCCGACGAGGAGATGCTGGCAAAAATCAGGAAAGACGTGCAGACTGTTCTGCTTCCCCGTGTGATTGCCAAGTTGCCAAAGGAGATTCAGGAACTTTTTGACGACAAGCTTGTGCTCCATGTGAATCCGACCGGCAAATTTGTGCTTGGCGGTCCCCACGCCGATACGGGTCTGACAGGGCGTAAGATAATTGTGGATACTTATGGCGGTCGCGGTGCACACGGCGGGGGTGCTTTCTCCGGAAAAGACCCTTCCAAGGTTGACCGTTCAGCGGCGTATGCGTGCAGATATATCGCGAAGAATATGGTTAAGGCAGGCGTTGCACGTGAAATGCTTGTACAGGTGAGCTATGCAATAGGGGTGGCGGAGCCGGTGAGCGTGTTCGTAGACACATATGGCACTGCCGCTCCCGGTCTTACCGACTCTGAGATAGCTTCCAAGATCTCGGAGATGTTTGACCTTCGTCCAGGCGCCATTGAGCAATGGCTCAAACTGCGTAATCCCATCTACCGCGAGACCGCGGCCTACGGCCACATGGGACGTGAGCCGAAGAAAGTTGTGAAGACATTTATCAACCGCTATGAATCGGAGCCTATAACCCGTGAGGTGGAGCTTTTCACGTGGGAAAACACCGACAGGGCGGATGAGATACGTAAGGCGTTTAATCTCGACTGATTTGCGGGTTAAGGGGCGTAAACTTAGGATAAAACGGTGTTACCGTAAAAAGTTAAGGCAACTTCCGCGTCAAAATTGAATCAGTGTTTGCGTATTAACCGAAAAATTGTTATCTTTGCGCCTAATTACGCCCGGTAGCCACCGTGCTGTCTTGTCTTGCGACTTTTGCACGGCTACAGGTGACACCTCGGGCATGTTCTTTTCGAATTAACAAACACAATTATTCAGCTATAGCACAGAATGGCAACTTTAGAGAAAATCAGAAGCAAGTCGGTGTTCCTCATCGTCGTTATCGGTGTGGCGCTCCTTGCCTTCATTATCGGTGATGCCCTCACCAACAGCCGTAACCTTTTCGGCGACCACACTACGGTGGCTAAGATCGGGGGCGAGAAAATTGACTACACAGACTATGCCCGCAAGCGCGAGGAGCTCAACAACCAGCTTGAGCAGATGCGTCGTCAGAATCCCGCACAGGCTGCTAACTTTGATCCGCAGCTCCTTTCGCAGATGGCACTCGACCAGCTCGTAGCCGAGCGTCTTCTTGACAAGGCGGCTGAGGATGCCGGCATCCAGACTTCCGGTGAGCAGCTTCGTTTCTACGTGTTGGATAATCCTATCAATCCCTCAATCCAGACAATCATCCAGCAGCTCAACCAGGCAGGTCTTGCGGTGTCTAATCCTTCTCAGGCATATGAGGTGATATTCAACCCCAAACGTAACGGCTTAACTGAAGCTGCCATGGCTCCTTACCAGCATCTCTGGCTCAATATGGAGCAGGAGACAATGCAGATGATTAAGCGTCAGCAGTATCAGCAGCTTCTCTACGGCACAATGAAAGCCAATGAGCTTGACAAGAAGGCTCTCTATAATGACTATGTAGCCACAAGCAATGTGGAGGTGGCTTATCACCCTTATGGTCAGCTCGACCCTGCCAAGTATGCTGTCACCGATCAGGAGATTGCTGCTGCTTACAACGAAAATAAGGGTCAGTTCAAGGTAGATGACCTTACTAAGGACATCAGCTTCATCGCCGTGAACATTACTCCTTCGGTGCCTGACCGTGAAGAGGCGCGTATGCTTGCCACTAAGACAGCCCGCGCTCTACGCGACAGCGCAGGTCAGGTAGCCCGTGACCTCAGAAAAGAGGGTGTGATCGTAACTCATAAGGAACTTCGTGCCCGCGATCTCACTTCCGGTCAGGTGAAAGATTATGTCCTTTCAGCCGCTCCGGACTCAGTTAAGATCATCTCCGAGAACCTTAAGGGATTCACAATCGTAAAGATGGGTCGTCGCACCACTGCTGTTGACTCCATTCAGCTTAATATCGTTCAGGTAGTGGGTGAGCAGCTTCCTGCAAAGGTTCTTGCAAGTCTTAACTCAGGTCTTCCCGTGGACAGCGTTTCAAAGAGATTCTCCGCCGACAGTGTGATGGCTCAGACAGGTCAGTGGATTGCTCTCTATAATGCCCAGGGTCGTACCAACGCTCTCGAAAGCTCTCAGCTCGATTCTCTCACAAAGGCAGGTGGACGCTTTATCAATCTCGTGTCTACTCCTCAGGGTGCCGTGCTTGCACAGGTTGCAAAGCGTAACGCTCCGGTTGAGATCTATTCTTTCGACGAGGTTACCTATGACCTTAAGCCCAGCACCAAGACTATCAACGAAGAGCGTGAGAAGCTTGAGAAATTCCTCGACGAGAACAGCAACGCCAAGGATTTCATTGCCAACGCTGCTAAAGCCGGTTATTCCGTACAGCAGGTCAGCCTCAATTCCGGAGCTTCAGCAGTGCCCAGAATGGCAGGTATGCAAAGCTACTATCCCGACAGCCGTCAGGTGGTGCGTTGGGTGATGATTGACGGTAAGCCGGGTGCGGTGAGCCACATCTACGAGAGCAAGGATGCTCTTACTCCTGCTCTTTACGCAGCAGCAGTGGTAGATGAGTATAGCGACTATGTGCCTTTGACTAACAAAGATGTGAACACCTTCGCTACTGACCGCGCACGTAAGAGCAAGGCGGGTGACGAGTTGGTTAAGCAGTATCAGGCAAAGGCTACCGATATGACTTCTGTGGCTCAGGCTATGGCGGTAGAGGCAAAGACTGATTCTACTTTCCGTTTCGGCCGTAACGCACGAGTTCGCGACGCAGCGGTTGTAGGTAAGATTGCCGGTTCACAGCCCGGTAAGGTGGTTGTGGTTAAGGGTGATAACGGTGTCTATGCTTACCAGATCAATGGCCAGAACACTGAGAACTTCCCCTATAGTGAGCAGCAGTATGAGCAACAGTATTATCAGCTTGTCAGCCCTAACTTGGGTGAGATGCTGAAAGGCTCAAAGAAATATAAGAACAACATCTTCAAGTTCGAGGCAGGCGACTAATCGCCGTGTCCCCGGCAGAAACAGATAAAGGAGGGTCGTCGCCAAAGTGAGGCGACGACCTTTTTAAATTTTTATAAGTTATG
>CAMWIF010000158.1 GCA_947174225.1 uncultured Porphyromonadaceae bacterium
CCTTTTGCCAAGAAGCAGTAGGTATAGTTATTACAGGTGGATGGATTCTGCGCAATCACTGTAAGAAGCTCCCATTCCCCTCCGGCATAGCCAGATTCTTCAAGAAGTTCACGCTTTGCAGCCTCAACAGGTTCCTCACCCGGTTCGGAAACTCCGGCTACCAATTCAATGTATACATCCTGCAAGCCGTGGCGGTATTGCTCCACCATCACAAACTTACCATCTTCCGTTATGGCAATCACGTTTACCCACGTAGGGTATTCCAGCACATAATGTTCCGGATTAACTCTACCATCGGGGAGCCTCACTTTATCGCATCGGGCGGTGAGCCAAGGACGACGGATTATATAATTACTCTCAAGTATTTCCCATTTCTCTTTTTCCATATTGCAAAACTATATTTTATACCCTTGATGATTCCTTACAATTTAGTCTCTGCGATTAATGAACGAATCATCGCATATACTATTCTAAATGCAAAAATATAGCTTAATTATTATTAAAACAAATTAAAATCATAACTCTAAAACATTATATCCTAAAAAACCCGCGTTATAAAAAAGCTTTTAGCAATCTTTATTCAACTTAACCTTTTACGTAGCTATCAAGGATTAATGAAATATGATCTTTCGCCATTGAGGACGGTGAGGTCTGATTAAATCCGGAAATATCATAGCACTAATTTATGACAATGAATAAGAATTTTATAGGAATTTTTCTTTCGTTAGCAACGGTGGGGGTAATTGCCACCGGATGTGACAAAAATCAATGGCCCGATGACAATATGGGTATGCCGGGGGTGCCTCCGGGTGGAAATCCGGGTATGGGCACAGGCTCAGATGATGGTGATAAACCGGTATTCGACCCTGAAATCGCCCCTTGGTCGGGACAGACAGCCAATGACGCAGGATCGGATAAAGTTGACCAAACGAATGCCGACATTTATCACGAAGCCAACAGTTTCACTGAAAAAGTTAGGATTAACTTCAGCGATAACAACGCAAACGTAAGTGTGACCGATGATAAGATACTAATCTATCAGGAGGGGGCATACGTCACAGTGGATATGCTCACAAATTCCGTCAAAGATGCTGAAATAGTGGTTTCAGGAAAAAGCAGCGACGGACAGTTGAAGATCTACGGTGAAAAGAAATTCAAGCTCACCTTAGACGGAGTTGACCTCACTTGCTCGAAGGGTCCAGCCATCAATGACCAATGCAAGAAACGAGTGTTCATACACCTTGCAGACGGCACATCGAACAGCCTGACCGATACACAGAAATATTCGGATGAGCCCTACTACCTCAACCCGGAAAACGCCTCTGATGAAGACCGCAAGGGATGTTTCTTCAGCGAGGGGAACATGATTTTCAGCGGTTCGGGAGTGTTGCAGGTAAAAGGCAAATACAAGCACGGTATCGTCACCGACGGCTATATGTGGGTGCGTCCGGGTGTGACATTAGTGGTGGACGAGGCTGCCAAGAACGCCATCCACGTAAAGGGTGACGAGGCAGACGGAATCGGCTTCCATATGGACGGAGGTCTGATATATGCCAATGTTGCCTCTGTAGCCGGAAAGGCTATAAAATGTGATCTCAATGTAGATGTCAAGGGTGGTCAGCTTCTGCTTAACACATCGGGCGACGCTACATATGACGAAGGAGACAACGACACTTCATCGGCAGCTTGCATAAAGACCGACGGGAATGTGACTATTGAGGGTGGCACCCATATCCTGAAAAGCACCGGCACGGGTGGCAAGGGTATAAATTGCGACGGCAGTATGATATTCTCAGGAAGTGAAACCACTGTCACCACCTCCGGCGGCTCATACTACAAATCCTCATCCCTGACCTCCTCCCCAAAAGGTATAAAAGTGGATGGCGACTTCACAATGACTGACGGTACACTCAATATATCCGTCACAGGAAAAGCCGATAATTACGGAAGTCCTGAAGGATTGGAAAGTAAATCGGTTATGACAATTGATGGTGGCAATCTGTATTCTTATGCTACAGATGACGCTATGAACGCAGCCACCGGAATTAATATCAATGGGGGTAACATATACACCTATAGCGCCACTAATGACGCCATAGATTCAAACGGTTATCTGTATATAAACGGTGGAGTTGTAATAGCTAACGGAGCAAGCGGCGCAGAGGAATCTTTCGACTGCGACAACAGTTCGCGTTTCCTCATCAACGGAGGAACACTCATAGGCATAGGAGGAACATCGATGCAGAAACCCTCATCCTCCTCTAAACAGAGAGTGGTGATTTATGGTGGTCTATCTCTGGCTAAAGGTGATAATTTGGCAATCCTAAATTCTACGGGTAAACCAATCAATGTCTATAACATACCGAGAAGTATGCAGAATATGGTATTGTTCTTCAGCTCACCGGATATTACCTCTGATGCCAAATATACTATCAGCAAAGGGGGAAAATTGACCGACTACCCCTCGTCTTGGAACGGGTTGTATTCAGGAGGTAGCTGGAGTGACGGTTCTCAAATAGGCACTTTCACCTCTGAAAGCGTGATAACAGTGATAGGAAATTCAGGAATGGGTGGAGGCGGCTGGAGACCGTAGTGATACACCTAATCGAGAATGAGGCAGCCACAGCTTATGCGCATAAGCTGTGGCTGTTTTCGTATATAATAATTTGGTTAAAGGGCTGTGATGATTATGTTCTGTTCCGGAATATTATCTGACGATACCGTCAGTTTGCCTGTGCCGCCTAATGATTCTGACTGCACTAAAATCTGAGCCAAGCCATTGAAGGTATCCACTGAGAAAGTCTTCCCCTTTCCGTCAGTAGGTCGCTCGGCAGCTTTGAACGTCGGGTCACCGTTGCCGACACCAAGTATCCTTATCGGACCTTCCGCAGCGATATTAAGGGTAATATTAGCATCAGGGACAAAACGGCCTTTCTTATCCAAAACCTTCACTGCCACCACCGACACATCGGCATTGTCGGCATTTATGGTTGACCTGTCAGCTTCCAAAGCAAGTTTTGAAGCCTCTCCGGTAGTTTCAATGACCGTTTCCTTCACTTTCTTACCGTTCTTGTAGCCTATGGCTTTTACTTTCCCGGGTTGATAAACCGCGTCCCAACTCAAGTGACCGTTTTTAGGCATCTCTTTCCTGCCTAAGCTTTTGCCATTTACAAACAGCTCTACCTCATCCATATTGCTGTAAGCCCACATACTTACAGGCTCCCCTTCGTGTCCCTTCAGATTCCAATGAGGAAATATATGCAGCACCGGCTCATCCGTCCACCACGATTTAAGGTAAAATGCCTCATCCTTTGGGAATCCACAATAATCGAGCACACCGAATTGCGAACCGGTAGCAGGATAAACCATAGGATTCGACTCGCCCCTATAGTCAAATCCGGTCCAATAGAACAAGCCACCGAGCCACGGACGCTCATCGTAGAATTTCCAGCCACGTTCTATGGCATTATAGATACTGTCCGGACCATTCAATGAGCGGTTGATAGCTTTCATAAAACCATTGGCATGGTCATCGTAATATACACCTCGCGCTCCGCAACCGGTAGTCTCCTCAGTACCCAGAGCCTTACGGTCGGGATAATCAGCCCGATGCTGCTCAATAGGATTCTGCAACACATAGTTATAACCTGCTATGTCTACAGGTACCAAGACCGTAGGTCCGCTGGAGGATGCCATAGCCATCGGACGTGTAGGATCAAACCTATGGCAATATTCACGCATAGTTTCGGAAATACGTTTTCCGAAGTCATTCCATTCAGTGCCCCATTCTTCGTTGCCCACACTCCACACAATGATTGAGGGATGATTGCGGTCACGTTCAATCATCCTTTGCAGCAAGCGTATATGCTCATCGTTGACTCCGGTAAGACGATTCTCTTCCATCACCAATATTCCCAAGGAGTCACAGGCATCTATCATAGCCGGGGTCATAGGATTATGACTTGCACGGTAGGCATTGACACCATACTTTTTGAGCTCGCGCAGACGGAACGCCTGAAGGGCATCCGGAATAGCGGAACCGACTCCGGCGTGATCCTGATGAAGGTTTACACCCTTTATCTTCACATTCTTGCCATTAAGGAAGAAACCATTGTCAGCGTCAAACTTGGCGTCACGGAAGCCGGTCTTTGTGGTGTGGGTATCTACAACCTTTCCATCTTTCACAATCTCTGTAATCACAGTATAAAGCTGTGGAGAATCTATGTCCCAGAGCATAGGATTATCAACCTTAGTGCTGACTTTTGATGTGCGGCTGCTCTTTGCCAAGACATCGTTTTCCGAAGTGACAGGAAAGAGGGTTTCAGTGCCGTCGGGGGCTACAAGGGTATTGCGGATTTCATAATCAGCCGTATCAAGGCTTTTATTGTCAACTTTGGTCTCAACTGTGACGAGAGCCTCATCATACGGAGCTTGCAGATCGGCATACACAAACGTGCCGAATGGAGCCACGTGGACGGGATCAGCCTTATCGAGCCATACGTGACGATAGATACCGCTACCTTCATAAAACCAGCCCTCTTCAAGCGTAGCGTCGGCACGCACGGCTATCACGTTATCGCCACCGTAATTCAGATATTCAGATATATCGTAGACCTGAGGGGCATAACCGCTGGGTTCCTGACCAAGATAAAAGCCATTGACCCATACCCGGGCATCGCGGAATATGCCATCAAACTGAAGGGATATATGCTTGCCAAAATCTTCCTCCGGAATGGTGAAGGTCTTACGATACCAGCCGACACTGGTTTCAGGATATTTATATCCTACAGTCTTATAACCGTGGCTATGGCTGGCTTCCTTGGCAAAAGGGAGATCCACAACCCAATCGTGAGGAAGAGTGACCTCTTTCCATTCCTTTCCCCATTTCTCCGGTTGGAACTTATCGCAATAAGGTCCTTCGTTATGGATGGAATTTGCTTTTGTGAGGTAGTTGAAATATTCAGTGCCGCATCCGAAATCCTTGGCAGGATCGGAAGCATTACCGAAAGCGAAAAGCCAATTGTCGTCAAACGATTGACGCACGGCAGCCATTGTGGCTGACGAGGTGGTCAAAAGTAGGGCAATTGCGGGGATCAAAAGTTTTTTCATATGTTTAGGTTAATTTTTAAATCTTTTGGGAATAACTCAGTCGAGAGTCTGGACACCGCCACCGTTAACCATCAGTGTCTGTCCGCTAACCCAGGCTGATATTGGAGATGCGAAGTAAAGTACAGCACCGGCTATATCGGAGACTTCACCGAGGCGATGAATCGGCGTGTGAGCCAACATCTTTGCTTCGATTTCAGGTGTAAGTACAGAAGCGAGCGCGTGTGTACGGGTCGCACCGGGACCGACGTTGTTGATTCGTATGCCCATAGAACCGTAATCGAAAGCAAGGTTTGATGCCATATGGTTCAGGGCTGCTTTGGTAGAGCCATAAATTGCCATAGCCGGACTGTTGTTGATGCTGCTCATAGAGGTGATATTCACGATGCTACCATAACCTGATTCCTGCATATGTGGAGCTGCCAACTTACAGAGTTCCCAAGGTGCAAAGACATTGATGGCATATATTCGCTCTACATAGGCACGGTCTATCTTAAAGGGATTTTCACGTCCTCCGCCACCCATTCCGGCATTATTTACAAGAATATTTACGGTGCCATATGTTGCCACAGTGAAATCAATCAGATGTTTCAGTTCGTCGCTATTCAGCACATTGCATACTGTAGCGGCAGCGGTGCCACCGTCAGCTACAATGCCGTCAGCCACAAGCTGTGCCTTTTCTAAAGAGAGGTCGCTCACCACCACCTTTGCACCGGCAGCAGCAAGTATCTCACAACATCCACGTCCTATTCCGTCGCCACCGCCCGTCACGACAGCCACTTTTCCCGTAAGGTCAAACAATGATTCAGTATTCATAATCTTAGCATTTGATATTTACTGTAAAACGTCACATTCAACCTAACAGTTTATTTCCTATACCACTAATTATCTTAATTATCCTTATACGAGTGATGGTATTCATTTTTCTTTCCTCACTTTCGGGTTATATGTTAAGAATGATTTCTTAGTAATTTTCTTTAGGGTCTGCTAAATCCAGGATAAAGATTAAATGCCTAACATAGCTGCAGGGGTAATGCCGAGAATAAGACAAATTGCACGGGCTATGCGTAAAGTCGGTTCTGCTCGCCCTGAGATATAATCACTGACACGCGACGGACTTACTCCAAGTTCCTTAGCAAGCTGTTTCTGAGTCATACCCTTTTCCTCTATTGAAAGGCTGATAAGTTCTCCAATAGTAGGTTTGGAAATTGGATAATGGATTTTTTCGTATGCCTCAACCACGTCTGAAACAATGGTAAGCTCAACGACATTCTTGTCGCTTACAGGAGTTTCATCCGTCACAAGCGGCAATAGTTCCTCAATACGATTAAGGGCGTACTCATATTGTTGTTTTGTAATTTCCATATTATACAAAGTTAATA
>CAMWIF010000159.1 GCA_947174225.1 uncultured Porphyromonadaceae bacterium
TGCGACCACACGCCCCCCAGACGCGTACTCTAAACCGGGCTGAGCTACACCCCGAGAATAATAAGCTTAATCAAGACCAACCGGTATCGATATTAGTTTAATCGTTGCCGATTTAACTAGGCCACCCACGCCGGAGTGACTGATACTCTCGCTTTAGCTTATGCTTTAAGCGGGGGTTCTTGATTAAAGCGATGCAAAGTTACGCACTTTTTTAATTCTATGCAAATTTTTCGGTAATTATTTTTATAAAAAATAATGTTAATTGCTCTAAAGGGTTATGTTACAAATGATAATCTCCCTAATCCATTAGTTGTCAAAATGAGGAATCCGATCTTATTTATATCATAAGACAAGGGATTTTTAAGGTCTGTGTCAAGCACATCGTCTTCATGAATGAAGTTGTTTAAACTTTTTACGGGAGTGTTAGTTATGATATATTTTATGAAAGCGAATTTTACAGCAACCAAGAAAGGTACCTGGGTCTACATTCAGAAGTTGATTAGAATCAATGGCAAATCGACTACCATACAGGTGAAAAACTCGGGCTGCTCTTTGTATACAGAAGGAGTATGGTTATCCGGATGCGCGCCAGTGGGTGCTTAACCTTACCCGAAAGATGACTTTTAAAGAGAAGGCATGCCGTCAGACTATAGAAATCCCTTCTACCCGGTAAAAGACCTTGAGGCTGGACACAGTTCATTGCGGATCGGAGGAGACACGTTCCTATCACCACTTTATACTCGTCTTGGGCTTCCGATGATATGCGATAGGATTACGAAACAAAGCATGGTGAAATATAATCTTTATGAGATACTTTGGACTCTTATTGTCGGTCGTATTCTTTATCCGGGTTCAAAACATCACACTTACGGCAAGCCAAGGAGTCGGGTTAATGCTCCTGAGGATATGTACCGGGCATTAAGCCTGCTCTCTGCGGAACATCAGATTTGACATAACCCAGACACTACTATAGACCACTCTCCGATCCCACAGAGCTGACAGCACAGTTACAGAGGTTACGGCATTAATATCAATAAAGAGATAATCAGCTCCCAAAAAATGAAGGCGAGAGATGAAAAAAGTTTAGGCTGTCATTTTAATTACTACAGAGGTATAGCGACTTACACGCTATACCTCTGTGTTTACTAACAAAAGTGTCAAAGATGGAAAGTTAACCAAAAGAATCAGAATCTGCAAGCATTCACCCCAAAACAGAATAAAAACTTGTGAATAAACAAGAATATGGGGCCCGATACTTTAAAGGGTACTGGACCCCACATACTTGTTTTACTTATCTTACGATGATTTTCCTGACTTTATTCCCTCGGTAGATGAGATAAATGCCCGGAGACAGTTGGTCAAGAGGATCTGAAACTCTTATACCCGTTAGGGTCAGTATTTGTATATCGTCATCTGCAGAAATAGTTTCGATACCGGCGTTCTGCTTGACGGTGACTTCGCATGATGCGGATGCACCGCCGTCAACGCTCCGTACGGTGATCGTTGCGATTCCGGGAGCGAGAGCTTTTACTGTGCCGTTCTGGTCGACCTGCACCACTTCGGAATCCGATGATTCCCATACGAGAGATGTGTCGGTAGCGTTTTCGGGAGCGACGGTCGTAGTGAGAGTGTAGTCCTCCTCGACAAGTAATTCAAGAATCTCATCGCTGAGTATGATTTCGGAGACGGAAATATTTTCTTCATCAATGATTACCTTGAAATTCTCCCATACAGGATGTTTTTGGTAAGCAGCGACACGTCCTTTGGGTACAAGCAAAGTTGCTTCATAGTTGACGAACGATGATTCTTCGACATTAGGAGGTGTGAGAGCATTGACAGTTACCTTTATCAATCGGGGACTAGTGAATACATCCTTTCCGATGATCTTGATTTTATCGCCGAAACTTACTTTCTCCAAATGGTTACATCCGTAGAAAGCTGTATCCTCGACTTCTTGTAATGAAGTGGGGAACGACAGATTCATGATTCCATCACATCCCTCAAATGCGTGCTGACCTATGATCCGGAGATTCTCCGGGAAATCAAGTTGAGTGACCGTTTTATTGTTCACGCACGCGTATGCCCCGATTGTTTCTAGAGGTACGGAGAACACAACAGACTTTTTGGTGATCGGAATGTAGTAGATTGTCTTAAGACTCTTATTGTAGAGACATTCGTCATTCACAGTAAAATTATTATTCTCCGAATCAACATATATCGCACGTAGCATTTCGCAATCGGAAAAGGCTCCCGGACGTATGATGCTGACATTTTTGCCGATCATTATAGACTCGATTTTGCTATCTGAAAAGGCGAACTCACCTATTTCCTTAAGACCTTCGGGCAAGTCGATATCCCTGATGAGGGTTCCGGCAAATGAACGGTTTCCTATAGCCGAAACGGAAGCAGGGAGAGTGACAGAGGTAATAGCGCACAAATCGAAAGCGTTGGCGCCTATTGCAGTTACGGTATAGTTTTTCTCATAGTACTTTACACTTTCCGGTACCACGATGTCATCAGGAAGAGGATCGTAGTCCCCGCCTGCAGGTGGAACTACTACGGCTGTATTGTTCTTTCTGTCAAGCTTATAGTAAAGATTGTCGATCAATACATTTTCGTAGTCCGAATCATCCAATACAGTGACATAGCATTTTGCTGACAGCCCATTTGATGTTGACGCTTCTATCACGGCATTGCCTTTACCGATGGCCTTTACAAGACCATCGCTCACGGTGGCAACTTGTGTATCGGAGGATGACCAAGTGATCGTAGTCCTTGCGTCTTCAGGTGTCAGGGAAACCTTAAGAGAGGTATCGGTACCTGTATCCATCAATAGTTCCCGATCAGAAATGACAATATCTGTGGGATCCATATTATCAACAATCTCTATCTCTATTTTTGCCGTACCGATTCTATATGAATAGTCGGTATATGTCTTATTAAGCGCATACACTTCAACACTGACAGTAGCTTTGCCAAGAGCACGGGCCTTTATAGTATTCGTAGATTTTGATACAGAAATTATTTCTGGATTAGAGGAGGTATAATCATAGCGGAAATAACCACCACCACTGAAAGGCGTGTATTCACCGGTAAGTTTTACATCAAGATTCACTTCATCATCTACGAGAAGTTTTGAAGGCATATTATCAAATACCACCCCAGACGGTGCATCTACAGTTATGTAGAACCATGTAGTATGGGAATATCCCATCTCTACCCATGGATGTCTTAAACTGTAGTCTGTTCCTGAGTATGGTTTAGACATAAGTACATTAACTCCGGTATCGCCTCCTTGTGCTTCAGTACTTTTCCCATATATCAGTACCCCGTTCTGACTGTACCAATGACTACTTCCTAAAGAAGACAAGTAACCCTTATCCTTACTTCTCTGGGCTGCCATATCCGTGATAACCTGATTATCCATGACACAGAAGCGGTAGTGGGTGTCATCGATTTTGAGTGCATGAGAAACAGAGGGGAGTGTAGCGATTATGACTATAATCAGGCTGATTATCCACGTTTGGTCTCCTCTTTTTGTTTTTCTGTCCGATGGATAGGAGACCCTTGTATCCATGTCGGCGGAGTGGCTTCCTCTTTCCGGAGGAAAGACATGTAGCTGATCTCGTTGCATAGAGATTATGGGTTGTTAGTTTCCCGGGGCCCTCTACTCAGGAGCGGATGAATAAAAAATGCGTGAGAGCCGTACTATTGCTCGTCCCGCTTGTTGAGGCCTTCGCATTGCCCGGTATAGTAGAACGAGCAAACCTATAGAAGCCTCACGCAGAATATGTGTAAATACACCAACAGATGACGTTCACACGCCCGCTGTTGGTGGAATATACATATTCATCAGGCATCTACTGTTTGCTACATCCTTGACTATACCATGAAAGTTGCGAAGTTTCAACAAGCCAAGAAAGAGCGTCGAGTAAACGCATCCTAAAAATGTCCGCTTTACACGCGCCAAATCCATTATGAGAATTTGGCGTGTGTAAAGCAATGGCAAAATTAGGAATTATTTTTCAGTTCTCCAAAAATTCATTGTGTTCTGACGGGGAAAAATGATTTCGGAAACGATATAAAAATTTTAAATTTCTTGAATCAGGTATTCGCTCAAGCTTCGGATATCTCTTTAGTCTGAGAAGTTGACGGCAATTAGGAAGATTCTGTCTTTCCACTAAAACGTATTGGAGTAACTTTCCTTTCAAAGTCATTCAACCTAACCCAAAATTATCATAGGGACATAAAATACTTGTCTGAGCTACATTGCCTCAGATACAGATATAAGCTTGTTACTTTCCTCTACAGGCTTGATTGAACTATGCCGGTGTCCAACACCCTCAGTTGCCTCTGCAAATTTATTGACCGGGGCTGCGATGCACCACAAAGATAATTACATTGCACCTGAGGGTATATCGGGCGGTTCAGACAACCTCTTTAGAGTTAAGATTTTTCAGTTTTCCATCCATCTTCCTCTCTTTTTCAAGGTGTTTGAAGATTATTCAAGTTTCCTGCTATCAGATTTCTCAAATGTCTCTTTCATATTGGCAATCATCAACTCACCATAGTGCATGATCTTCTCATCAGGACAGCCTACTTTCACAAGCTCATTTATCATACGGGAAGAGATTTCAGGAATTCTACATGGGCGTACATTATGTATTGAGTCGATATACATTCCTTTTTGTGCATCAAAGACACATCATATTTTTCGATGTCGCTATATACCTCCGACATATATTTTTCGAAAATCTTATCGTAGTCTATATCTCCCCTAACCTTAGGCACACCGGAAGTATTATCATTGTTGTTACTTGACGCTTTGGATAGGTTGCTAGATACTTCTGATAGATTGATGGACACTTCCGGTAAAGTTAGGGTTGTGACTTTAGCCTCTCCCTCTTTCATAACCCTATTTACACTTCCTACAGTAGCTTCCCCTTTCTTATCAATCTTAATTTCAGTTGATTTTTCTATCAGATTATTTGCGCTATCAAAATTCTAATGGCTATCTGTATTCGCCTGTGGAGATACGGATACATTCCAGAAGGTGAGTAGACCGATAGAAATAATAGCTATCGCGGCGCAAGTAATTATGAGAAGATGACGAGCCTTTTTTAAGCTGAGCTTCAAAATAATCTGAAATTTCACGCATAGAGATGCGCTTGTCGGGGTTCACTTTGAGACATTCGGAGCGTAACTTACCATACTTTGACTCAGGCAACAGCAATTCCAGGAGTTTTCCAAAAGAATGTACATCTGCATGCAAATCGCCCGAGCATGGAGATTGCTGTTTGGGAACTCCAAACACTTCTGTAGCGAGAGACTACTTGTAAATCACCGAATCCTCACTATTCCCAAGACCGAGGTCGATTTTTTTGCCTCATTCCAGTGTGTTGTCAGGATATTATCAGGTTTTAGGTCGTGGTGAGAAAGTCCCATCGAATGAATATAGGCAAGTGTCTCTGTAATCTGAAAGGTGACACTGATGTGTTGTTTCTGGGAAGGGGGATTATCTACGTTGAGGGAATCTCCAAGGTGATACATCCGCATATTTCATCAGGAGCACCGACCCTGCAACAGGATGTTGCTCAAATCTATATATTCCGACAACTCTGGGATGATTTGTTCTTAATCCCAAGGAAGAGTCCTTACGCAGACGAGCTACCTTCTCCGGATGGAGACGCAGCGCTTCCGGTAATCCTTTGAGTATGAACCGACACCATTCCTTGATGATCAACTAGAGCAGATTGCATGTCTCTCTCCTGAACAGCTCTGGGCTTTGTGGGGTGAAAGAGGGTTCGGATGTGACAACAATCGAATTAGGAATCATATAGGTGATAGAATCGTTGGTTCGTGATCACAGAATATGGCGTGGCATTGTCATTCGCGGAGACGGGAGTCGATGATGATGGTCACGGGGCCATCGTTGATGAGCGACACCTGCATATCCGCTCCGAATACACCTCGTTTTACCTCCTTGCCTATGGCTTTCGACAGCTCTTCGCAATATAATTCATAGAGAGGGACAGCTACTTCATGACGCGCTGCACGGATGTAGCTTGGTCGATTACCCTTCTTAGTGGAGGCGGCGAGGGTGAATTGGCTCACTGCAAGGGCTTCTCCGTTGATGTCGATCAGGGAGCGATTCATCACGCCTGCCTCATCGTCGAAAATACGCATTGCAGCAGTCTTACCTACAAGCCAAGCTACATCCTCTTTAGTGTCTCCCTCAATCACTCCTACTAATATAAGGAGACCTTTACTGATGCAGCTATGTAGTGTGCCTTCGATCTCGACGGAGGCTTGGGTGACACGTTGTATTACTAATTTCATAGTGTGATAGTATGTTTAAAAAAGAATGATGGTGTTTTAAAAGTAGTGGAGTTAGTAAAAGTGGTGTAGTTAGTAAAAAATGATGAAATAGTCAGACCTTAAAATCAGATCGTGGCTATTCCATCATTAAGT
>CAMWIF010000160.1 GCA_947174225.1 uncultured Porphyromonadaceae bacterium
CTGATCAGCAGGGTATCGTAGTCGTCGGTGATATTGATGTCGATGATATGGAGAAGAAGGTAATTGACCTTTTCTCTCCGATTCCGATGCCGGAGAATGCTGCCCCGCGTGAATACCCCACTGTGAGCGACAATGAGAAACCGATATATGTGGCTTTCTCCGATCCGGAGCTTCGTATGCCCCGCACTACCATCTCTTTCAAGAGCGACAAGGTGCCTTTTGAGATGCGTAACACTCAGGAGATATTTGTAGGTGAGAATCTACTGAAGAACATTATCCAGCAGCTTATCAACAACCGTATCTCCGAGGCTGCCCATGAAGCTAACTGCACCTTCTCACAGGCAGGTGTATATTTCGGTGATTTCTATGTGTCGAAGACTAAGGATTCATTCAATATTGTTGTAATTCCGAAGGCAGGTACCCAGGCTGCCGTAGCCGAGGTTATGGGTATTGTGGCAAGAGCTTGCAAGACCGGTTTCACCGAGAGTGAATATGACCGTGTGAAGGAGGAGATGCTTTCTCAACTTGAGATGGCTTATAATGAACGCGACAAGACTGACAATGACGCTTTGGCATTAGGCATAATCCGTCATTTCGTTGATAATGAACCAAATCCCGGCATTGAAATGGAATTTGAGATGGTAAAGGCTATATTGCCCAATATTCCTGTTATGGCAATTAATCAGGTATGTGGCCAACTTCTCTCTGATAACAATATGGTAATTGTCACTACCGAACCTCAGCGTGAAGGCTTTGAAATCGTAGCTGAGAATGTGATGGTGCAGACTGTTACCGACGCTATGCAAGCACAATATGAGGCTTATGTAGATGAGGTAATTACCGATCCTCTTATCGCAAATCTTCCGACCCCCGGTAAGATTGTAAATGTGGCTGAAGATCCGGCTATCGGTGCTAAGATCTATACTCTCTCCAACGGTGTGAAGGTTGTAGTTAAATCAACCGATTTCGCTGCTGATGAGGTTATGCTGACTGCTTTCCGCGAGGGTGGACGTCACACTTATGCAGGTACTGACGCTGCCAATGTTCAGCTTATGGGTCTCGCTTTCACAGCTTCCAAGATGGGTCCGTTTGATAACAAGACAATGGACAAATACCTTGCCGGTAAGCAGGTGGGCTTAAACTTCACTGTAAATGCTTATACAGATGTGCTGAGCGGTTTCTCCACAGTGAAGGATTTCTCTACTTTGATGGAGCTTGTATATACTGCTTTCACAAATCTTGGTGAGGATCAGGCTACATATGATGTAATTGAAGGACGTAACCGTGTAGCTCTTCAGAACGCGGCTAATAATCCTCAGAAGATTTTCAGTGATGCAGTGAGCGCAACCCAATATCCCGGCAATGCGTTGATGCAGAGCATCGGTGTTGCCACTCTTGATGCAGCTAACTATGCCAAGATGCTTGAGATGGTCAAGGCTGCTCTCTCAAACGCTGCTGACTATACTTTCGTATTTACAGGCAACATAGATGAGGCTACTGTGGCTCCGCTTCTTGAGCAGTACATAGCTACTCTTCCTGCCGGTACACCCAGAACAGTGAAGGAAGTTACCCCTATCGAGACTGCCAAGGGTGATGTCAAGAATCAGTTTACTCAGCCTATGCAGACCCCCTCAACCTTGGTTTATGACCTCTATTCCGACAATAATGTTCCCTTTAATCAGAAGAACAACATTATGGTAGAGATGGTAGGTGATATTTTAAGCAATGTATTTATCGATACTCTCCGTGAAGAGGAGGGTGGCACTTATACTCCGGCAGTGGGTGCATATATAAACCCCAACAACGGCTATTGGAACCTTATCTACCAATTCCAGACCAACAAGGACCAGCAGGATGCCCTTATGGAGCGTGCTCAGGCAGAGTTGCTGAAGCTTTTGAATGACGGCACCAACGAGGAGCAGTTTAATAAGGTTAAGCAGGCTATGATTAAACAGTTTGAGATCAACGTCCGCACCAATAATTATTGGAACAGCAACCTTATGACTTATCTCCGTGGCTTCGACGTAATCACCGATTACCAGAAGACTATCGAGAGCATTACTCTTGCCGATCTTAACAAATTCATGAAGGGCCTCTACAACGGCAATAACCGTATCCAGGTCATCATGGAAGGCGTAGCAGAATAAACCAGTTTAAGTAACCGTTATAAAAGGGGAGTGGCAGCGATGTCGCTCCCTTTAAAGATTAAAATAAAATATGAACAGATTCCTTTTAGGGACAATAACAGCATTATCGCTTATGACAATGGCTAATGAAGCACAGGGTGGCAGTAATAACCCTCTTTTAGTACCTTCGGATGCACCTTATCAGGCTGTGCCTTTTAATAAGATACAGTTGCCTGATTATGAGGAGGCAATTATGGAAGCCATAAAAATCCATGACGGTGAGATTGAGGCAATAGTAAGCACTTCGGAAGAGCCAACCTTTGAGAATACTATCGCAGCTCTTGACCGTAGCGGGTCGCTGCTGAATGAGTCGGTGCTTGCATTGAGTAATCTCGTGGAGGCTGTGGGAGACACAACGATGATGCAGATGATGACGAGAGTGACACCGATTCTCTCCGACCATTCTACCGGTTTGCTGCTGAATGATAAGCTTTGGCAGCGAATCAAGAAGGTACACGAAACCAAGGGGGAGCGTAGCGATCTCTCTCCGGAGGCTATGCGCCTTATTGATGAGACATACAGAAGCTTTGCCGAGAGTGGAGCCAACTTAGAGGGTGAGGCTCGTGAGAAATACCGTAAGTTGAGCGCAGAGCTTTCAGACCTGAATGTGAAATTCTCTCAGAATGTCACCAACGGTATGGCAGACCCGGAGCGCAGAATGTGGGTGAAGGAGGCTGATACGGCAGGACTTCCCGAAAGCATCAAGGCTGCTGCCCGCGAGGCAGCCAAGGAAGCTCTCGAAGCCGAGGGTAAACCTGACGACACCTCGCTCTATCTCTTCACGGTATATGCACCTTCATATACTCCCTTCATGAAATATGCTGACAACCGTGAACTGCGCGAGAAGTTGTATAAGATTAACGGTTCGAGAAATGTGGGCGGGCAATATGACAATACCCAGATATTGAAAGACATTGCCAACATTCGCCTTGAGATCGCAAATCTTATGGGTAAGAAGACCTTTGCAGAATATCAGCTTCAGGGCACAATGGCTGCTACTCCTGAGAGGGTGATGGAACTGCTTGAAGATCTCCGCCAAAACTATACTGCACCTATGCAGGCAGAGCTGAAGGAGATAGAAGAATATGCACAACGCACTGAGGGTGCGGACTTCAAACTTATGCCTTGGGACTACAGCTATTGGTCGGACAAGCTCAAAAATGACAAATATGCCTTCAACGATGAGGATATGAAGCCTTACTTCGAGCTTGAGAACACAATCAACGGAGTGCTCGGTTTGGCTACCAAGCTCTACGGATATACATTTAAGGAAAATAAGAATATTCCGGTCTATCATCCTGACGTGAAAGCCTATGAGGTGTATGAGAAGGACGGAAGTATTTTGGGTATACTTTATGCTGACTTCTTCTACCGCCCCGGCAAAGCTCCGGGCGCGTGGATGACAGAGTTCCGCACCGAGACCAAGGATGATAACGGCAAGCGCACATTACCTCTCATATCGATTGTGTGCAACTTCTCCAAGCCTGTGGGTAAAGAGGCGGTGTTGCTGACTCCCTATGAAGTTGAGACTTTCCTTCACGAATTCGGACACGCTCTTCACGGCCTTTCAGCTCAGGCAACCTATGCTTCTTTAAGCGGTACCAATGTCTACCATGACTTTGTGGAGCTTTTCTCTCAGTTTAACGAGAACTATCTCACAGAGCAGCAGTTCCTTGACAGCTTTGCCAAACATTATAAGACCGGCAAGAAGATGCCCAAGGATCTCATCGAGAAGTTTATACGTGCGCAGCAGTATGCGGCTGCCTACGCTTGTATGCGTCAGTTGGGCTTCGGTTATCTTGATATGGCTTACCATACCATCGAGGAGCCTCTTCGCGCAAGCAGCGACGTAGCGGTGTTTGAGGAAAAGGCACAGGATCCGGTAAGGGTGTTTGATGTAGTTGAGGGTTGCCTTACCTCGCCTTCGTTCGGACATATCTTCTCCGGGGGCTATGCAGCCGGTTATTATGGTTATAAATGGGCTGAACTTCTCGACGCTGATGCTTTCGCCGCTTTCCAGGAGAATGGCATATTCGATAAGAAGACAGCCGACAAGTTTAAGAAAATGCTTCAGAGCGGAGGCACCGTTGATCCGATGGAGCTTTATATAGAGTTCCGTGGTAAGGAACCGACAGTGGATGCTCTTCTGCATCGCGACGGGATAAAGTGAAAATTGCGATAGGATTTTAAGTGAAAATGGATTTTGTGTGACAAATTTGTCACAGTTGAATTATGCTCCGGAGTTAACGATGAGTTTCGTTAGCTCCGGAGTGTTTTTTTACGGACAGCTACTTTTTCAACATAAATTTAATGTTTTTATTAAATTAACTTAAAAGGTAGGTTTGAGGGGGAGCGGAATGTAATAATGGCAGGATTTTTGCATTTTTAAGATAGCGGAGACAACTTCCACATATGCTTCGTTAGCTTAGTGAGTCTCCAGAATCAAATTATCGAAATAAATAAAAACAACCTTACATACACAAAAGACATGAAGAGATACAGCATCCCCGCTATCGTAGCGGCCCTCGCGATTCTGGTATCGCCGGCTTGTGCCGACAACCATGCAGAAAACAATCAGGGACAACCGTTCATCCGCACTTCTCACGGAGGTTCGTTTGAGACTGACTTCACCGTAGCGGCAGAGAACACTGTCAATGCCGTGGTGTGCATAAAGAGCTACACAGCCCAGCGCCAGCAGCAGTATGGCAACGGAGGTGGTGGCTATGACCCGTTTGGCATGTTTGACTTCTTCTTTGGTCCGCAGCAGCGTCAGCAGCAACCCCGCCAGCAGCAGCGTAACAGTGAGCCTGTGCAAAGCGGTCTCGGCTCGGGTGTGATCCTTTCAGCCGACGGATATATTGTAACCAACAACCATGTGATTGACGGAGCTGACAAACTTGAGGTGCTTCTCAATGACAATTCAACATATGAGGCGCGTGTGATCGGCACCGACGAGGCAACCGACCTTGCGCTTATCAAGATTGAAGCCGAGAAACTTAATCCTATCACTTTCGGCAACAGCGACGACCTTAAGGTAGGAGAGTGGGTGCTTGCAGTGGGTAATCCTTTCGGTTTCAACTCTACGGTGACAGCAGGTATCGTCAGTGCGAAGGCACGTAGCATCAGCCAGAACTCACGTGGCGGCAAGATGGGTATTGAATCTTTTATCCAGACCGACGCTGCCCTTAACCCCGGAAACTCCGGCGGCGCACTTGTGAATCTGAAGGGTGAGCTTATCGGTATCAATTCAGCCATCTACTCCAACACCGGCAGCTATTCGGGCTTCTCATTCGCAATCCCAACTTCGATTGTGAAGAAGGTAATGACCGACCTTAAGCAATACGGCACTGTGCAGCGTGCAATGCTCGGATGTACTATCGCCGAACTCGACGCTAAGATTGCCAAGGAGAAGAACATCACTGCTACCAAGAACGGTGTGCTCGTAGTGACCGTGACCGACCGCAGCACTGCCAAGGAACTTGGTCTTCAGCCTGACGATGTAATCGTAGGTATCAATAATGTGGAGATTCACACTGTTCCGCAGCTTATGGAGCAGCTTAACCAGTATCGTCCCGGCGACCAGATCACAGTGACCTTCATTCGCGACAACCAGAAGCAGAGCAAGAGTGGCACACTCCGCAACTCTCAGGGTAACACCACAATCACCAAGAAGGGTGACTTCTCAGAGATAGGATGTGCTTTCATGAAGCTGGGTGAGGAGACCAAGCGTAACCTCGGAATATCCAACGGTGTGCAGGTAACGGGTCTTAAGAATGGTGCATTCCGTGATTCGGGCATCAAAGATGGCTTTATCATCACCGACATCAACGGCCGCAGTGTCAATACCTCAGACGATGTGGAGATGATCTACAACCAGATCATGAAGAATGACGACGGCGACAAGGTAATGTTTATCACCGGTCTTTATCCCAACGGTAAGAAATACTACTATGCCGTAAATCTTGCCCAGGAATAATCTTGGAGTACATATAACAGAACAATAATCTATCCACCTAAGAGGGTCGTGGCTCATTCGGCAGAGCGCGACCCTCTTTTTTTACATAAATTCACACAACAATCTTCAAAAGGAAACGTTTATAAAGAGGCGTAGTTGCTGAAATCACCATTTCAGCACATAGCTTTATAATAATTGATGGGAATATGAGACAGCTAAAGATAACAAAATCAATCACAAACCGCGAAAGTGCCTCTCTCGATAAGTATTTGCAGGAAATTGGCAGTTAGGAACTA
>CAMWIF010000161.1 GCA_947174225.1 uncultured Porphyromonadaceae bacterium
GAGAAATTTATCAATAACCTCAATATACGTGAGAATACCCGTCTCGGTGTCAATAATAAGCTTGTGAGCGACCTTCACCAGGCTTTCATAGAGGTTGGTCCCTATACTCCCTTCGTAGGTGATAAACTGAAAGACAGTGGTCTGCGTTCTGATTATGGTGTGAGTGTGTCGAGTATACAGAGAGGTGACATATTTATCCCCCTCCCTTCGATTGATGCCCGTATCTTCCCGGGAGATGTGCTTGGCGTAATCGGCAATGACGAGCAGATAAAGAAGCTCAACGATGATATTGAAGACTCTGAAAAGGCATTTAAGGCAGTGCCTGTGACACAGCCGGAGATAGAGCTTCGCAGCATAAAGCTCTCAGCCAACTCTCCCATCATCAATGTGCCCCTTGGACAGACCAGTCTGCGCTCCGACTTCTACAGCATGATTGTGAAGGTGCAGCGTGGCGAAGACGAGTTTGAGCAGCCAGACTCCACAACCGTGCTTCACGAGGGCGACATCGTATGGGTAGTAGGCGATGCCACACGCATCGACGATATGAAATAATGCCTACATTCCTATAAGCCTTAGTATTACATAAAGCGAATTCGAAAGCACTGGGAAACCTACTCGCAGAACCCTCTGAGAGTAGGTTTTCTATATTTTCCACATAAGTATAAAAGATTAGTTATTATTTAGAATTTATTAAATAGATATTCAACAACCACGTAAGTTATATCTCTTTAAAGGGTTGGGGAATTATCAATTGAATTTAATCCACTTCTCTAAAAGAAGTTAGAGATTAAATTCCGACATATGATCAGAAGAGGGAACTATGCTGGAAGAACTAATAAATTTGTAGAGTTTTACTATAGCCACCAATATGCCTACAGAGTCACATATCGACATTATATTAGGCGAAATGAAAAAGCGTGAGAGCCATACACCGCTACCCGCTCCGCTATCTGAGGCCCTGGAACTGCCTTGCCGAACGGAACGGACTGATATATAGAGCCTCACGCATATGATAACTATGCGACCATAGAACGCTCACGCGCTTTATGGTCGGCGGTATATCATACCTATGATGAACCCTACTTCTGTCTCATTCCTTGATCCGGCTTGAAATTTTCCAGGTTTCAGACAATCAAGAACGAGCGTTGAGTAACGCCTTTTTGTTTATATGTCCACAAAGTTAAGTAATCTTGTTCGTTTTTACAAGTGTTGACGTAAAAAATCTTCCGCAGGACACCGATTCACCTTTCTTTTTCGCAAGATGTTTTTCTCGGCATGTTAAATCTTTTATCAGCATAGTGAGCCTTTTATTGACTTGAAATTTCCAGGTTTCAGACAGACCAAGATTTAATACACCCTCCAGCGAGTAGCGCTGATGTGCGGTGTCTTACGGAAGACACTGCAAAGTTAATATTACAAATCTTATCTTTGCAAGTCCATTTGTGTCCTTTTGCAAAGAAATTTAAAAATTATATGTTTTCCCTTAAATTCAGCCCAAATAGAGCTGCGAACTACAATATAACTTCAATTCATAAAGCGGCTGTAGCCTCATTCCGAATCGGAATGAGGCTACAGCCGCTTTATGATGTATTTGAGTGGGGATTAGAAGGGTAAGCCGGTGCCGATGAAGCCGATGGTTACGCCTTCGTCTTGGAAGTCTTTTATCGTGGGAGCTTGACCGGAATGGTAAAGCCTCTGAGAGAGTGCCTGCGACAGATTCTCCTGCGCGGGAGCAAACCATAGTCCTTGCCATTTCCAATACCACATTCCACCATCATCGTAGCCACTCCACTCAGCGGTCACTCCAGGAAGATCGAGCACTGACGCCATAGGATCGCCTATGCCAAGATCGCCTTTGAGCGTCTGCACCTTCACATCCTGACCGATAAGATTTATCACGTCGATCTTACCTTCACCGAAATCGTAGGCTACGAAACGGGCGTGGTCATCCTGCACAAAATCAATTGTCACAGCGTCAAGGCTGGCTCCGTTATCTCTCCTTGTGTATAACCCCTCTACTTCATGAGGCACCTCATTAATCGGCATGCCAATCTTAATGCAACCGATACTATCTTTAGTTATGTATACGGGAGGCATCTGTGCCACCACAGTATCAACCGGATTCTCAGCCACGATACTGTCCGTGTCGCCGGATACTGTATCCTTATGCCCTCCGCAGCTTGTGAGCGCCACGGCTCCGAGCGTAATACATATTAGTTTCTTCATAACTTTATTTATTGTTTTTTATATCTTCAACTCTTTATAGTCATTGTAAGTTTCTCTATTCACCGAATTGCGACGGATAGATCATTACCATATTGTGGCGTGAGAAGTTTCTTGACAGGAAGCCGGGCATACTCTCAAATTCACCGGTGTAGGAGATCGAGTCCTTTCTGGCACCAATTATGATAAACAGGTCCTCTTCGCCGATTTCACCACTCTCAACTATGAAATCATCCCAGCTTTGCACAATACGGTATTCCTGACGTATGGAGAATTTCTCGTCTTCGAGCACATTGCGGATGAACTCACAGGTGGTGGCACTCGATAGGAATATCACTTTACAAGCCAACTGAGAGGAAAGGTTGCCTACCCGCTCCACCCAAGTCTGGAAACCGGTTTCATATTCCGCCTTGTCGGGAGCCAAGACCACAAGCTTATATATTGTGTCGACCGGTATGTAACACCTCGACATTATTATCATCTTGTGGGTATTTTGGATAAGCTGTTCAATCATAGCTCCGTAAAAGCTATCAACCACGTTTGCCTTTCTGTGCATACCAATCATAATGTCGGTGGCACGGTTCTGCTTCGCCTCGTTAATGACTCCAGCCACCACATTAATGTCGTAACGCTCTATATCTTTCACCTCTATATCCACTGCCTGTGCCGCTGCAACTGCCATCCGAAGCGCATTGCGTCCCGTGGCGAGTAAGCGCGCATCGTCGCTGTTACGCACAAAGAGCGCAGTGACTTCATTCTGATTGTTGCGATTACGCATAAGGAGAGCCATACGCATAAGTCCCTCAGCCGTGACCGGATTTGCCACTGCCACAAGCTGACGCGCATATTCCCCGGGGGTGCGTATACCTTCGGTGTTAAGTTCCTCCTCCGTTCGCTCTATGCGAAGTCGTTTACCCGCCTCCTGCGTGGTGACTGTCGAGACAATGCAGCACACTAATATCATCAATACCGCACCGTTCATCATATCCTCATTGAGAAGCCCGTGCTGATAGCCAATCATGGTAGCAGCGATAGTGGCAGCAGCCTTTCCGGAAGTTAAACCAAACATTATGCTCCTGTCGGTGCGCCCCATACCGAAGAGACGTGCTCCCAAGAAGGCGGCAATCCATTTGGAAGCCATCGCCACAGCCACCATATTGACTGCCACCCACCCCACTTGCCAGCTCTTGAAGATGACATGGACATTGATAAGCATACCCACCCCTATCAGGAAATATGGGATGAATATGGCGTTGCCAACAAACTTTATTCGCCCCATAAGACCGGAGCGGTCAGGTATGAAACGGTTAAGGATAAGTCCGGCATAGAAAGCTCCGAGGATGGCTTCGAGTCCGATAAGCTGTGCCAACAGCGACGCCACGAACACCATAGCCATAATATATATGTACTGGGCTACCTGTTCACTGAACCTACGGAAAAACCAACGGGTGATGTAGCGAAAAGAGAAACCGACAACAGCAGCGTACACAAGCATCAGACCCACGAGTCGGAAAGCATGCCCGAGGCTGAAATGATCGTCGGCAGCCTCCACCACGCCAGCAAGCGTAAGTAGGGCAAGCATCACAGCCACGATTGTAGCACATACGGCTATCACCGCAGGTCGGGCGTTCTGAAGTCCGAAACGGCTTACTATCGGATATGAAATCAATGTATGGGAGGCATACATTGACGCCACAAGCACACTCGTGGTCCAGGATGCGTTGAAGGCGAAGTGAGTGCCGAAGATACCCAGAGCCATAGGTATGGCAAAGGTAAGCAAACCGAACAATATACCGTGTTTCAGATTCTTCCGCAGGTGAAACATATCAATCTCCACAGCGGCGAGAAACATCAGATAGAGAATACCTACCTGACCGAATATCTCGAAACTCGCATCCCGCTCAAGTATATTGAAGCCGTAAGGTCCCACTATCACACCTGATAGGATAAGACCCACAATGTGCGGAATCCTGAGACGCCGGAATATTATGGGGCATATCAGGATTATGAGCAGCACAAGCAGGAAGATTGCTACCGGCTGATGAAGGGGCAATGTCACTATGGAGAGCAACAGGCTCATAGATTAAATGTCAATTTGGCATTTTTATCGGTTATCTCCTCTACTTCGCAGGGAGTCTTATCCAAAACCTCAGCAACCTTGGCACAAGTGGTGACCACGTATGCCGGTTCATTTCGCTTACCTCTATACGGCACCGGAGCAAGATAGGGAGCGTCCGTTTCGAGAAGGATACGGTCGAGTCCGATCTCCGGCAACGCTTCGCGGATGTCACTGGCATTTTTGAATGTCACAACGCCATTGATGCCGAACATCGGGTCGCACACTTCCCTGATTCTCCTGACTTCCTCGGGACCGCCTGTGAAGCTATGGAAAATCAACCTTACGGTGGGCTTGACTTCACGGATTACCTCAATAGTCTCATCCAACGCCTCCCGGCAATGTATTATGACGGGTAGACGTAGACGTTCTGCTATACGGAGCTGACGGGCGAATGCCTCCATTTGTTCCTTTTTCCGGTCTTTCTCCCAGTAAAGATCCATTCCGACCTCCCCCACTGCCACAAAGTCCCCTTTATCCAGCAATGTCTCCATCTCGTCCACCACTTGAGTCCAATCGTCGCCTACCTCTGTAGGATGCAATCCCATAGCCATAGAGGTATTGGAAGGGAAACGGTCATGGAGTGCTGTCATAGGGTCAATAGTCGAACCATCGACGTTGGGCAAAACCATATGTGTCACCCCGGCGTCGATGGCTCTTTTCACAGCCTCATCACCCCCATCTTTAAATTGTTCGAGATAAGGGTGTGTATGGGTATCTGTCATTTCTTACGTCCGATAAGTTTTTCAGCCAATTTACGGAAAGCCTCTTTCTTATCCTCAGGGAGAGAAGTGGCGTTAAGAGCCTTCAAAGCCTTCGACGAGTAGTGACCTACTACCTTCTTGCACTTGTCGCCTACCCCTATCTTCTCATATATACGGGTTACGGCTTTAACCTTCATATCGCTTGGAGGCATATTGAAAGCGGCACGGAGAGCTTCGGCAGTCTGTCCACCCTCTTCAAGAGCGGCAACATAGAGGTAGGTCTTCTTACAGTTTAATATATCGCCACCGATGGGTTTGCCGAAAGTGGTGGAGTCACCGAAAGTGTCGAGCCAATCATCCTGTATCTGGAAAGCGAGACCCGTCATCACACCGTATTCATACATCAAACGGGCATCCTCTTCTGAAGCGCCACCGATAAGGGCACCAATCTTTACAGCAGCACCGAGCAGCGAACCGGTCTTACCCTCTATCATCTCAAGGTAATCGGAGAGTGCAATTTTCTCAGCGTGTTCAAAATCCATATCAAGCTGCTGACCCTCATATACAGAGATAGCCATACGGTTGAAAGTGTCGAGCACTTCACGCAGTTTTGAATTTTCCACCTCCGTCACGTATTGTGTGGCAAGCGTAAGCATGGTGTCACCGGAGAGGATGGCAGTGTTGGCGTCGTATTTCTTGTGGACTGTGGGACGACCGCGACGCACGTCGGATTTGTCCATCACATCATCGTGAAGAAGCGTGAAATTATGGAATGTCTCTATGCCTACTGCCGGACGAAGAGCCTCCTGCGCCTTGCCACCGAAAGCATCAGCACCCATAAGCACGAGCACCGGGCGTATTCTTTTACCACCTGCCGACAGGGCATATTCAATTGGTTTGTAAAGTGATTCCAACTTTCCACCGGGGAAAGTGAGCGAACGGAGAGCCGACTCCACATCGGCTGAATATTCTGCTATGGTTTTCATTGTTTAGAAACAGTATTATATCATTATTCGAAAACTAAGTAAATTACTTTGTAATCTCAATAATTATACGTTTTATTTGGTAATGGTATGCGTTTTATTCAATAATCGATGAACACGGTATAAATTTGCTCCGGCAAATCCTTACCGCGATCTGCATTGAGCACTGTTTTAAAGCCCTTGAGAAAGCGTATGTAAGTAAGCGAATCCTCCCCACACGCTTCCTTGAAAGCGTTGATCTCTCTTTTCACATCTTCCACACTCATTTTATTCTCGCGTATGTAGTTCACATATTCAAGACCCATCTCATAGCCTAATCCTTGAGGGTTACTCTGGCCACCCATAGAATATATCTTCATCTTATCAGGTAAAGGGAGGTTGGC
>CAMWIF010000162.1 GCA_947174225.1 uncultured Porphyromonadaceae bacterium
CAAACATATTCTTCTTGTAAGCCTCTACACCGGGCTGGTTGAAGGGGTTAACTCCGAGCATATAGCCGCTGATGCCACAAGCCTTCTCGAAGAAATAGATGAGCTGACCAAGAGTGTGCTCGTCGAGCTTGTTAAGCTCAATCTTGATGTTGGGCACACCGCCATCTACGTGGGCAATCTTAGTGCCGAGCTCTGCCATCTTATTCACTTCGTCGATGTTCTTTCCAGCGAGATAATTGATGCCGTCAAGGTTGGCAGCGTCCTCAGGTATACGGCGTGTGATAGCGGGCTTCTTCACTGAGAGAACAGTCTCAAAGATAGTGCGCTCACCGTCCTGAATCCACTGACCCATTGAGTGAAGGTCGGTGGTGAAGTCAACGGATGCGGGGAAGATACCCTTGCCGTCCTTACCTTCGCTCTCACCGTAGAGCTGTTTCCACCATTCTGCGAAGTAGTGGAGTTTCGGATTGTAGTTTACAAGTATCTCGATCTTCTTACCACTCTGATAAAGGGCGTTGCGAAGACGTGCGTAGATCTCTGCGGGATTCTCAGCACCGGGGTGCTTAGTAGTCTCTTCCATTTCAGCCGCACCTGCCACGAGCTTGGTGATATCGAAACCTGCGCAAGCGATGGGGAGAAGACCAACCGGAGTGAGAACTGAGAAACGACCACCTACGTTGTCGGGAATTACGTAAGTCTCATAACCCTCCTGAGTAGCGAGAGTGCGGAGTGCGCCCTTCTTCTCGTCGGTGACAGCCACGATAAGGTCTTTCGCTGCCTCTTTGCCAGCCTGCTTTTCGAGGAGTTCCTTAAGGATACGGAAAGCGATAGCCGGCTCAGTAGTTGTGCCACTCTTGGAGATTACTATGATACCGAATTTCTTACCGTCGAGAAGTTTCTCGAGTTCGGCGGTATATTCCTCACCGATGTTCTGACCGGCATAGAGCACTTTCGGGTTCTTGGGCTGCGGACCATAGAAATCGGCAAAATTGTCGGAAAGAGCTGAAATCACAGCCTTAGCGCCGAGATAGCTGCCGCCGATGCCTACACATACCACATAGTCGCAGTTCTCACGCAGACGGGCTGCAGTCTTGTTGATACGGTCGAGGAGATCGGCTGAAGTTGAAGAGGGGAGATTAAGCCATCCGAGGAAATCGGCACCTTCGCCTGAGCCTTCGTGAAGCTTCGACATAGCGTCTACAGCCGCCGGCTGATTTGCTTCATACTGCTTCTCTGCGAAGTAAACCGCATCCTGAATGTTGAGTTCAATAGATTTCATTGTCTATATAATTTGGGTTTTAAATACACTATTAACGGGACGCGCCTATGCCGCGTCTCTAAATATATAATGCTTCCGGAGGGGAAAAGGTTTATGAGAAGGTATCGGCAATGCTGCGGAAAGCCTTGCGCGGATTACGGTTCTCATAAAGGATTGAGAATACGCAGTTGAGGATGGGCATATCCACCTTCACCGTGCGCTCGTTGATCTCGTGGATGCAGTGGGTACCGTAGTAGCCTTCAGCCACCATCTCCATCTCCATCTTGGCTGCCTTCACACTGTAGCCCTTTCCGATCATCGCGCCGAAGTTATGGTTGCGCGAGAAGGGACTGTAGCAGGTGACGAGGAGGTCGCCCAGATAAGCGGAGCGGCAGATGTCGCGCTGCATAGGGGCTATGGCATCTACAAAGCGACGCATCTCACGTATGGCGTTGCACACGAGCATAGCCTTGAAGTTGTCGCCCGCCTTCATACCTCCCACCATTCCTGAAGCAATCGCATATACGTTTTTGAGCACCGCACCGTATTCTATACCCGCAACATCGTCGGAAACTATTGTCTTCAGTTTCGGACCGGCTATCTCCTTACAGAAAAGACGGCTCTTCTCACTATCGTGGCAGCCGATGGTAAGGTAGCTGAGATGGTCGAGAGCCACCTCTTCCGCATGGCAGGGACCGCCAATCACGAGCAGGTTGGCATCCTTGCATCCGAAACGGTGTGAAAACCATTCGGTTAGTATCATATTGTGGTCAGGCACGATACCTTTCACAGCTGAAACAACATTCTTGTTGGAAATATCTTCCGTGATGCCGTCCACCTCCCCTTTAACGTAGGGGGAGGGTATGGCTACGACAAGAGTGGTGGCGTCTGCCACTGCCCGGTTGATATCTGAGGTAAAGTCAATTCGGGCGGTGTCGAAGGTGACATCGGTGAGATACACCGGATTGCGACGGTATTTTATAAATTCCTCGATACGCTCCGGTTTGCGTATATACCAATTTATGCGGTCGTTGTTGATCAGGAGCAGCTTGGCGAGCGCAGTCGCCCAGCTGCCTGATCCTATAACCGCTATCTTACCGAGGGAACCCATATCATTCTCCCTCCTTCTCCTCGTTTTCCTCCTCCTTTGCCTGCTTCTTCTGCGGACGCATCTGCGGGAAGAGAAGCACTTCCTGTATTGCCTCCTGACCTGTCATAAGCATTGTGAGACGGTCCATACCGATGCCCATACCCGATGTGGGAGGCATACCGTATTCGAGGGCACGGATAAAGTCGCCGTCGATAATCATAGCCTCGTCGTCGCCCTTGTCGGCAAGACGCATCTGCTCCACGAAACGCTCATACTGGTCGATGGGGTCGTTAAGTTCCGAATAGGCATTGGCAAGCTCCTTGCCGTTGACCATAAGCTCGAAACGCTCTGTAAGTTCCGGGTTCTCGCGATGGCGCTTGGTGAGGGGTGACATCTCGATGGGATAATCGGTGATGAAAGTAGGCTGTATGTAGCTTCCCTCACACTTCTCGCCGAAAATCTCGTCGATGAGCTTACCCTTACCGTATGATTCGTCTACTTCGATACCCTCCTGCTTGCAAAATGCACGAAGTTCCTCCTCTGTCTTTCCGGTAATGTCGAAGCCGGTATGGTCGAGGATAGCCTGGGTCATAGTGACACGCGGGTAGGGAGCCTTGAACGACACTGTGTGGTCGCCGATAGTCACCTCAGTAGAGCCGTTGACAGCGATGCATATTTTTTCGAGAAGCTTCTCGGTGAAAGACATCATCCATTTATAGTCTTTGTAGGCTACGTAGATTTCCATACAGGTGAACTCAGGGTTGTGGGTGCGGTCCATACCCTCGTTGCGGAAGTCTTTCGCAAACTCGTAGACACCATCGAATCCGCCAACGATGAGACGCTTCAGATAAAGCTCA
Organism: uncultured Porphyromonadaceae bacterium; assembly: GCA_947174225.1. Taxonomy (GTDB): domain Bacteria; phylum Bacteroidota; class Bacteroidia; order Bacteroidales; family Muribaculaceae; genus Lepagella. Next base: position 3,206 of record CAMWIF010000162.1, read on the forward strand.
TTAGCGATACGCAGATAAAGGGGTATATCGAGAGCGTTGTGGTGGGTGATGAAGGGACGTGCCGAAGCACCGCCGGGGATAGCCTGAAGAATCGGGGTCTCCACCTCCATAATGCCGTGCTCGTTGAAGTATTCCCTCATTGTGTTGTATATCTTGGTGCGCTTGATGAATATGTCCTTGATACCCTTGTTGACCACAAGATCGACGTAACGCTGGCGATAACGCTGCTCAGGATCAGTGAAAGCGTCGTAGGCTTTGCCATCTTTCATCTTCACCACGGGAAGGGGACGTAGGCTCTTGGAGAGCACTGTGATTTCCTCAGCGTGGATTGAGATCTCGCCCATCTGAGTGCGGAACACATAGCCTTTCACACCGATGAAGTCGCCTATGTCGAGAAGTTTCTTGAAGACAACGTTATACATATCCTTGTCTTCACCGGGGCAGAGGTCGTCGCGGCTCACGTAGATCTGGATACGGCCGTCGGCATCCTGAAGCTCCATAAATGAGGCTTTGCCCATTATTCGGCGGCTCATGATACGTCCTGCCACCGTCACCTCGCGGCGAGGCTCCTCATCGTCTTTGAAATTCTCTTTGATCTCTACCGAATGACCGGTGACTTTGTATTCTGCTGCCGGATAAGGCTCGATGCCACGGTCGCGGAGTGCCTGCATACTCTTGCGGCGTACTATCTCTTGTTCTGAAAGTTCTTGATTAGCCATAATTATAAATAATATGGGGATTAAAGTGCAAAATTAACAAAAAAACGCGAAACAAGAGGTTTGTTTCGCGTCAATTCACGTTTAGCATATCTCGATTGGTCACTTCGATGTTGAATCTTCACCAATTTGGCATAATGAAGTATACGCCGGGAGATAGGAATGATTATTTTGTGGGAGGTTGAGGAGAGGTGATTGCCTGGGTGAGACGGATGAAGTCTTCTACGGAGAGGCGTTCGGGACGCAGAGCCATTATCGGCTCTTTCATAATGGGGGCATCCGGGGGGATTAGTCCGGAAAGAGAGTTGCGCAGGGTTTTGCGGCGTTGCCCGAAGGCTGTCTTCACCACGTTTTTGAAAAGCTTTTCGTCGCAGCCGAGGTCGGTGCGGGAGTTGCGTGTGAGGCGCAGCACTCCGCTCGTCACTTTCGGCGGAGGTGTGAATACTCCGGGGGCTACGTTAAAGAGGTATTCGCAATCATACCACGCCTGAAGTAGTACCGAGAGTATGCCGTATACCTTTGAACCGGGAGCGGAGCATATCCTTTCAGCCACCTCTTTCTGGAGCATGCCAGCCACCACGGGAATCTTCTCCTTGTAGTCGAGCACCTTGAAGAATATCTGTGAAGAGATATTGTAGGGATAATTGCCGATGAGGGTAAATTGACCGGGGAAAATATCATCAAGGTCCATTTTCAGGAAATCAGCCTCAATCACCTCGAGAGCCGGATAGACACGGCTAAGGTAGACCACACTCTCGGAGTCGAGTTCCACAGCTTTGACAGGTCTGCCCGATTCGAGGAGGAATTGGGAGAGGACACCCATGCCGGGTCCGATTTCGAGAACAGGGAGATCTCCCCACCGTTTGGCATCGGCGGGGAGTTTCTCCGTGGATATTGTGTCGGCTATTCGCCGCGCTATGTTGAGGTCGTTGAGGAAGTGCTGCCCCAACGCCTTCTTTGCTTTCACCTCTTTGGGTTTTGCCTGTCCCATCAAAGATTGTTATTTTGTGAATTTCTTGGAAATCTTGGAGGGAACGGCATCCTTGTTGACCATAATGCTGAGAGTCTTCTCAAGGAAGAAAGGCTCCGAGACGTAGATATAGCCGTCGTATAGCTGGTTGGTGTCCCAAGAGTTCTTGACTTTATAGTAGCGGTTGCCCTCCTGGTCTTTTGCCACACCTACAATCACCATACCATGGTCATCTGTGGTCTCGAAGTTATTGAAGCTCTCCTGACGCATCTCCTGAGTAACGTTTTTCTCCTTTACGGGACCCTTGATGTCGTAAGTGGCGTTCTCACGGTCTTTGCTGGAAAGTTTCACCCAGCGAGAAAGCTCGGTACCCTCAAGGTCGTCGCCGGTCTTAGGCACGGGATTCACTGCGTAGCCTTTGTTCCACTTGAATCCTCCCTCCGACACGTCGGCAGCCCAACCGACGGTGTAGCCGTTGTCGATGGCAGAGTCTACAATCTCCTTCAGCTCCTCCATAGGTACATTCTGGCATTGGCTCCAGAGCCAGTTGTCGGGAATTTCGAGAGCAAAGGGCTGATAGAAGGGATGGTGCGTATAGCTTGTGATGTTGATGAAATCGTCGGCATTGATGCCCATCTCCTTTGCAAACGACTGTGGTGTATAGGTCTTGCCATTATAGGTGAATGATTCGGGAGCGGGACCGAGGTATGCGTCGAGTATCCCTACGAAACCGGGCAGCCACGCTGTGGAGAGCTTCTTGTTGGGATTCTTCATAATGGCATTAAGGTAGGCTTTGAGAGCACTCTCCATCTCATAGTGGCTATGCTTCTTTTCGCCATAGTTGAGACCGGCGTACACCTCTTCAGGGACAGCACCATAATTGTCAACGGCATATAGCACATCGGCAAAAGAGCCTCCTTGTGCGAAGTTGATGTTGCCTTGGGTGCTTATGTATTTCTTTGCTTTGTCGATGTAGCAGTTGCGCACAGTCCACATTTCGGAGAGGTCGAGTTCGGGACCACCCTTACGGAGCACGTCTTCTTCGAGCACACTTGTGCCGGAGAAGCTCCAGCATGTGCCTGACTTGTTCTGGTTTTTCACGGGTGTGGTCTTGTTGACCTTTATGTCGGTGAATTTGAAGCCTGTGGAGTCAGGCACAATGATTTCGGGCGCATCTGCGGGGGCTTCCATGTATGTGTTGGATGCCATTACGGGCAGACCGGCTGCGAGGAGTGATGCAAAGAGGATTCTTTTCATTTTTCGGTATCTTTAGAAAGACATCGTTTCCGGTGTCTTAGGTTAATTCATTCGGTTAATATTGGTATTATCAGGTTAGCGGATAATAGAAACACATCAGTTACAGTGTCGCGATTACCATGTTTGCTGTGTTGCGATTACCGTGTTGCAAAAATAATCAAAAAAACAAGACCAACCAAATGAAAAGCAAGCGGCCGATTCACATCGACCGC
>CAMWIF010000163.1 GCA_947174225.1 uncultured Porphyromonadaceae bacterium
TGTCGGCCCGGTTCCTGAAATATATAATCTGATTTTTTGCCCCCATCGGTGAAATTTCATAATTACGCCATTTTTCCGCAGCTTCTTCGGTGTCTTCAAGTTCAATGCCTCTGCCATCAATGTCGATAAGGGAGACGAGCCGAAGAAGGTCTGTGTCGTGACCGAAGCGGAGATCAACCCTTGACTGTCCGGAGGAGAGCATTTCATCAGCTCGCTCCACAATCTCATTCAGCAATGGCTTCACACTCTCAGTGCCTGAGTAAATGCTTACGGGCGACTTAGCGTTTGCTACATACTGCATATAGTTGGAAGCTTTCCATAGTCCGGTGAGTTCGGCCTTATCAAAAACGGAAAGTAGATCCGCATCGAGGCTATCAATATCCTGGACAGAAATCGCCACGTCGTAGAGACTGCGCATGAATACCGGAAGAGAGTCGGAATCAGGCACCTTCTTAAATAATTTTGCTGCCACCTTGCCGCATTGCGACACCGAGTCACGATAGTGATCGAACTCCCACATCCATGGGGCATCTTCCCCGGTATTCATTTTTGCTTCCTCCGTATTATGATGGATAAAGTCCATATCCCCGGGGGTAGCATGCTTCTCAATCGACGCGGGGGCAAGTTCACGAAGACGGTCACAGAAGGCGACCATGCTCATAATGCAGCGAGGCTCGACTGAACTCCTTGCCACGACATGGGACTGCCCGGAGAACAGATCAGGGAAACGGCGATACATCCTTTCGGAGATCGCCTTGTGTTGGCGCTCCCCCATAGGGGTGAGCTCCCCGAGATGCCCCTGAGCATTGCCGGCACATAATGTAACCATCTTCCACACATCCTTACCTTCGGGCGTAAGGTTTTCAGCCAACTGCTGCGACTGAAAAAAGTCGCCGGCTATCTTGTATATCTTCTTGTTGACAGGCCAGCGCGAGCCATGGCGTCCGTAATGACTGATATATACAGGCGCGTACCCGTCCGGCACCGTGGGGATGGAATCTTCTTCAACATCATAGGCATAATATATGCCTCCCGCCTTTTCCGGACACTCAGCGATCACACTCTCCACATCAAGGGCAGCAGATGCCGACATAATCGACATTGCAGCAGAAGCTATAAAGAAAAATCTCTTCATTCTCATATTCGATACTTATTTTTTGCAAAGTTAATGTTTTTTTGGCGTAGGAAGCCCCTTATTCCGATTTTTTATTGTAATTTTGTTGTCAGTGATGCGTGGCGCGATTTGCGTGGCGCGAAATAGTGTATCGAAAAATATAACCATCATAACCTATAAGTATCATGAAAAAAAGAATGTTTTGTGCGCTGATGGCATCGCTTGCCCTGTGCGCGCCGATGAAAGGAGCCGACGACATGGCAGGTTACCTATTCGTCTATTTCACGGGCAACGACCCTCGCGACGAATCGATCAACTATGCCCTCAGCCGCGACGGGCTCAATTTCAAAGCCCTCAACGACAATGCTCCGGTGATCGATTCGAAACTGATCAGCGAGACCGGTGGAGTGCGCGACCCGCATATCCTGCGTAGCGAAGACGGCAAAGAGTTCTATATGGTGGTGACCGACATGACTTGCAATAAAGGTTGGGACTCAAACCGTGGACTGACTCTTCTAAAATCTACCGACCTCGTAAACTGGACTCCCTCGGTCATCAATATCCAGAAACGCTACAAAGGCCATGACGACCTGAAGAGAGTATGGGCACCCCAGACCATCTATGACAAGGATGCCGGAAAATATATGGTATACTTCTCGATGCAGCACGGCAACGGACCAGATATCATCTACTATGTCTATGCCAACGATGACTTCACCGACTTCATTGGCAAACCAAAGCCTCTCTTTATCCCAAAGAACAAAAAGAGCTGCATCGACGGCGACATCGTCTACAAAGACGGGAAGTATCATCTCTTCTATAAGACGGAAGGGGACGGCAACGGCATCAAGAAAGCAGTCACCGACAAACTGACTTCCGGCAAGTGGGTGGAATCTGACGATTACAAACAGCAGACCCCTCACGCAGTGGAAGGAGCCGGCACGTTCAAGATGATCGATTCCGACAAATACATTCTGATGTATGACGTATACATGAATGGGGCTTACCAGTTTACTGAATCCACTGACCTTGACAATTTCAAGAACATTGATTCAGAAGTGAGCATGGATTTCCATCCGCGCCACGGCACAGTAATACCTATCACTGAAGCTGAATACCAACGACTCGAAAAGGCATTCCCGAGCGCCGAAGTCAAGATATCCAACCCGGTCCTCCCTGAATTCCATGCCGACCCGGAAATTCTTCTCAGCGAGAACACCGGCAAATACTACATCTACTCCACCACCGACGGTTTTCCGGGATGGGGTGGCACCTACTACACTTGCTACAGCTCCGACAACCTGCGCGACTGGAACTATGAGGGTGTTGCCCTTGACGCATCAACCGAGTCAATTCCCTGGGCCGACGGCAATCTGTGGGCTCCGGCGATCGAGGAAAAACTAATCGACGGCAAATACAAATACTTCCTCTATTTCAGCGCAAAGCCAAAAGGGGAAGAAGCTAAGAAGATCGGCGTGGCTGTAGCAGACTCCCCTACCGGTCCGTTCAAGGCTGAGGCGGAACCTTTCATCACTAAGTCACCCGTGAATCACGGGCAGCAGATCGACGTGGATGTATTCACCGATCCTGTATCCGGGAAACCGTATCTCTACTGGGGCAACGGCTATATGGCAGGGGCAGAGCTCAACCCCGACATGAAGTCGATAAAGGAAGAGACCATAACAGTGATGACTCCGGAGGGTGGATCGCTTAAGGATTACCGCTACCGTGAGGCTCCCTACGTATTCTATAAGGACGGGAAATACTACTTCATGTGGTCGGTCGACGATACAGGCGCTGCCAACTACCATGTTGCATACGGCACTTCCGACTCACCGCTCGGACCAATCCAGGTGGCAGAGCGTCCTATAGCCTTAATTCAAAACGGAGGCAACGGAATGATCGGCACCGCTCATAACTCGGTGCTCCGTGTGCCCGGCAAGGATGGAGAAGCCGACCGCTGGTATATCGTATATCACCGCATAAATCCTGCCTACAAAGCTAAAGAGAATGGACCGGGAGTGCACCGCGAGGTCTGCATATCACCGCTCAAGTTCAATCCAGACGGAACGATAATCGAGGTAAGCCCGAAACGTGTGAACTAATTTTTAATGCAAAATTTTTAATCGACCTTGTAGGGACGTACGGCTCGTGCGTCCCTTTTCGTGATGTGATTACTTTATGTCAGGACGCACACGCCATGCGTCCTGACAAGGTTATTGGGATTATTTAGAGGTCAGTTTCTTTTCAGGAGAGCGAGCCCATAGAAGAGGGCAAGGAGAATGACAATCACGGCTGAGGCAGGAACATCGATGATCACCGAAAGCCAAAGGCCACCGACACATCCTGCGAGCGAGACGATCCCCGAAATAAGCATCATCTTGAAATAGCTGTGGGTGAGACGCTCTGCCACAAGCTGCGGCAACGACATCAACGACATCAGCAGCATAACACCGATCATCTTTATCGTAAGCACAATCCCCACCGACACCATGACCATCATCACGGTATTGACGAGGCGCACCGGCAGATGACGTGTCCGCGCGAAATCCTCATCAAAGCTAACAGCCATTATCACGCGGCCAAAAGCGACATATACACCCACTGCCAAGAGTGAGAAGATGGCAAACGCCCATAAGTCGGCATATGTGATGTTGAGTACATTGCCGAAGAGAAATGAGTTCAATTCAGGCACATAGCCTGGAGTGAGGAAAACGAAGAGGATACCGAGAGCCATCCCGAGCGCCCACACCACGGCAATCGCAGAGTCTTGCCGCACACGCCACCGCGCCATGGCATCGACACCAAGGCTTCCCCCTATTGCGAAGGCAGCCGCTGTGACGAGGGGGTTCCATCCCATGAAGTAGCCGAGACCAAGACCTCCAAAGCAAGTGTGGGTGATACCGCCGGCTATAAAGACCATACGTCGGGTGACGATATAGACCCCAATCACGGCACATGCCACTGAAATCAGAACCACTCCGGCAAGGGCATTGCGGAAAAAGGCGTATTGTAATAATTCATAATTCATAATGCATAATTCATAATTCGCTCAACAACAGTTCGAGCTCGGACTTGAGGGTTTCGGGGAGGTTGATGCGCCTCTTCTCCAGGCTGACGCTCCAGCCGGGGGCATCAGACGGGAGGAGTGTCAGCAGCACATCACGGAATTCCTCTGTCTCCTCATCGTTATAGTCGGAAGCATCGCGTCCGGCGAAGCGGTCGAGTTCCTCATCGTCGTAATATACGGGTGGTTCGTTGATCTGCCCGGTTTTCTCGCATATTGCATGGAGGCCGCAGCAGACGGCTGGTTCCGTTTTCCGTTTTCCGTTTTCCGTTTTCCGTTGATCATCGGCTTCAATTACTTGACTCTTGACTCCTGACTCTTCACTCTTATCATTATGATGATGCAAGGATGGTCCGTGGCGTTGGGTGCGGAATCGCTCCCACGCCCAGAGAAGAACACCGATAGCGGCGGTGACGGCTAATATAAGTAGGGCTCCGGTCATGTTTAAGTCTTCAGTTATAAGTCTTCAGTCTTCAGATAATGGGCAAGCCGCTTGGGGGAGGTCGGCAAGCCTCCCTTCCATAAGTTTTCCGATTTCATTCCAGTAGTCAGGGAAGGATTTTGCCACTACGGTCGGATCCTCGATCTGCAATGTGGGGAATGCAAGCTTCGCAGGGGCGAATGCCATTGCCATGCGGTGGTCAAGATATGTGCGGATGAAAGGGATCTCCTCCGGAGCGCAACGTTTGCCTTCCCAAGCCATGGTGTCGTCGCCGGTGGTCAGTTCGTAGCCAAGGCGGCGCAGTTCCGTAGTGATGGCAGCCATGCGGTCTGTTTCTTTATGACGAAGATGGGCTACCCCCTCAATTGCAAAGGGTATTCCCGCGATGCATAGACCGACGGCCACTGCCGGCACGAGGTCGGGGGCATCATTGAGGTTTAGTTGTACGTTGTACGTTGTCGTTTGATCGTTGTGAAGGTGGCGCGAGGCTTCGGCAAAGATAGCAGCCACACGGCTGTCGCCTTGCAGCGATTCTGCCGGAGACTTCAACGTCGGCATTTCAAAATCCGAAATTTCGATGCCGAGGGCTTCGGCTATCAGACGCGTCTCAAAGAAATAGGATGCTCCGCTCCAGTCCCCCTCAATGTCGTAGCGGGCACACTGGGCATAGCCGGTGGTGCGAACAGTTACTTCTAATTGAGTATTTTCGCAAGTTCTTGGTTCTTGACTCTTGGTTTTTGACTCTTCAATTGAGACATCCGCTCCGAAAGCGCGCATCACACCGGCGGTCATCTCTATGTATGGGCGTGAAACGACTGAGCCTTTAAGGAGAATCCGTGTGTCGGAATCCCATGTGGGGGCTGCGAGCATCAAAGCGGAAAGAAACTGGCTGCTGACACTGCCGTCGAGTTCTAATGTGCCTCCGGAAAGAAGTTTTCCCTTGATGTGAAGGGCGTTTTCCTCAGGTATTGCTGTGATATCCGCCCCCATAAAGCGGAGAGCATCAATAAGCGTAGTGTGTGGGCGCTCCATAAGGCGCGGACTACCTATCAGCTTGATGTCAAGGCCCGGGATGGAAGCGCATGCAGCCATACCGAACCGAAGGGTTGTACCCCCCTCCCCTATGTCAACTGTCGTGGGAGAACCGGAAGCCAGAGCCTTGCGCACAGCCTCTGTCAGGCGGAGCATGCCTCGGGTGTCGCCGCAATCCGGAAGATTGGTCAGCACAGTGTCGTGGCCACTGAGCAGACGGCATACCAGCGCACGGGCCGCGATGCTCTTGGAGCCTGGAATATTGACGTTGTGCGTTATGCGTTTTACGTTTTGCGTATTCGTCTCAGAAAAACTATCAGTCATCATTAATAATTAATCATTTATCATTAAGGAAGAGGCATGCATCGCCGTAGGAAAGGAAGCGGTAGTCATTTTCAAGGGCCTCCTGATAGATGCGGCGCCAGAGTGGGTCGGTGAGGTTGTCGCCGTCAAGTAGGGAGCTCACGAGAAGAAGGAGTGTAGACTGCGGCTGATGGAAGTTGGTCACCATACCGTCTACTATTCGCCACTTGAAGCCGGGGGCTATCATGATGGATGTCGCAGCAGAAAGGTGGTCGATACCCTCCTTTTCCATGTATTCCTCAAGAGCCTTAAGGGCTTCGACAGTGTCAATGGAAAGCGCTTCGTCGGAATAGGCTTCCCATTGTGTTATTTCGGTGTCCGTTATCCGTTTTA
>CAMWIF010000164.1 GCA_947174225.1 uncultured Porphyromonadaceae bacterium
ACCTATTGACTATCAGACTGCCCTGATGGCTGAGGAATTTAATATGAATCTTGTCACTGCTGCCATGAACGGAGGTGAGGACTATGAGCTGCTGTTTACAGTGCCTCTCACTGATCACGAGAAAATTGAGAAGCTGAAAGGGGTGACTATGATCGGCTATATCACCAAACCGGAATTAGGCTGTGCGATGGTGACACGTGACGGTGCGGAGATACCTATAAAGGCTCAAGGGTGGAATGCCTTCAACGCTCAGTCGTAAGCCGACGGAAATCCTAATAATCTATAAAAATCGGTGCTATATACCCTATTTTTAATAACGTTTAAACACGTTGAAGATTATTTAACAGTGGGAATGGAAATTTTTAAGTTAATAAATACTATTTTTGCATTTCCAAAATAATTCCACAGAAATCCTCTTTCCGGATAACGATAAAAATATAAAAAGAACAATATGAACGAAACTGTGAATATCAGAGAACTGAACGATCTGATTGCCTCCAAGAGCAATTTCCTGAGTATGATCCGCACCGGTATGGACCGTAGGATTGTTGGTCAGAAGCATCTTGTTGATTCCCTTCTTATCGCTCTGCTCTGCAACGGTCACGTGCTGCTTGAAGGTGTGCCGGGTCTTGCCAAGACTCTTGCCATCAAGACTCTCGCCAACCTTGTGGATGCGAAATACAGCCGTATCCAGTTTACCCCCGACCTTCTTCCTGCCGATGTGATCGGTACGCTTATCTATAGTATAAAGAATGAGACTTTTGAAGTGAAGAAGGGTCCGATATTTGCCAACTTCGTGCTTGCCGATGAGATCAACCGTGCTCCGGCTAAGGTGCAGAGTGCGCTTCTTGAGGCTATGCAGGAGCGACAGGTGACTATTGGTGACGAGACTTTCCCCCTTGACCGTCCGTTCCTTGTAATGGCAACCCAGAACCCGATTGAGCAGGAGGGTACCTATCCGCTTCCTGAAGCACAGACCGACCGTTTCCTTCTCAAAGTTGTTATCGGCTATCCCAAGAAGGAGGAGGAGAAGGCTATTATCCGCCAGAATATCTACGGCACTCCGGAGCCTATTCGCCCTGTGGTGAGCACCCGCGAGATTCTTGAGGTTCAGAAGATTGTAGAGAAAATCTATATCGACGAGAAGATCGAGAACTATATAGTAGACATCGTGTTTGCTACCCGCGAACCGGCTAAGTTTGGTCTTGCCGACCTTGAAAGTATCATATCTTACGGTGCTTCGCCGCGTGCTTCCATAAGCCTTGCGCTTGCCTCACGCGCCTATGCCTTCCTTCAGGGTCGCGGCTATGTGATCCCGGAAGATGTGCGTGCAGTGTGTCACGACGTAATGCGTCACCGTATCGGTCTGTCATATGAGGCTGAAGCAAACAATATCGGTGCCGACGAGGTGATCTCTGCTATCCTCGACAAGGTTGTCGTGCCCTGATAAGTAACCGAAAAATATGGACGCAAAAGAACTGCTTCAGAAAGTAAGGAAAATAGAGATAAAGACCCGTGGTCTGAGTCAGAACATCTTCGCAGGTGAATATCACACTGCTTTTAAAGGACGCGGTGTGATATTCTCCGAGGTGAGGGAGTATCAGCCTGGTGATGACATACGCGACATCGACTGGAACGTGACTGCCCGCACCAATAAGCCGTATGTGAAGGTGTATGAGGAGGAGCGTGAGCTGACTATGATGTTGCTTATCGACGTTAGCGGCAGTAGCGACTTCGGGGCTGTGGGCGACCATAAAAAGGAGGTTATAGCCGAGATTGCTGCCACCCTCGCTTTCTCCTCAATTCAGAACAACGACAAGGTGGGGGTGATCTTTTTCAGCGACCGTATAGAGAAATTCATTCCCCCGAAAAAGGGAAAGAAACATATATTGCTGATTATTCGTGAAATTATCGATATGCAGCCCCAAAGCCGTGGCACAGATATTGATGTGGCTCTGAAATTTATGACAAATGCACTTAAGAAACGATGCACTGCATTCCTTTTGAGCGATTTCATAGACAACCACGACTATTTCTCAAGTATGTCGATAGCCAACCGTAAGCATGACCTTGCTGCAATTCAGGTGTATGATAAGCGTGATGCCAAGCTTCCTGATGTCGGACTTGTGAGAGTAAGGGATATGGAGACCGGTGCTGACCGTTGGATCGATACATCCTCGAAACGAGTTAGAAAAGCTTTCGACAAAGCTTGGTATGAAAGGCAGCAGAAGCTCTCTTCCGTCACGGGAAGATGCGGAGTGGATTTGGCTTCCGTCTCTACTGACGAAGATTATGTGAAGGCGTTGTTGGCACTGTTCCGCAATCGTTCTGCAAGATAAAGGTAACCTGCCGGGCAAGATAAAGAGTAGAAAGAAAAAGAATAATGATTCATAAGATAAAGACCATACTGGTAGCTATAATCTGTATCCTCACAGTGGGATCAGCCTTTGGCAAGGTGACGGTGACGGCAAAGCTCGACTCCGTTAACCTTCTTATGGGTAATATGACCACGCTTGGCCTTGAGGTGGTGCAGGATAAGGGAAAGCCGGGCGGTTTCCCGATGTTCAAGGATGCGGATCCCGCCTTGGGATATGTAGGCATCTGTGGCGACAGCATTGAGCTACGCACATCGTATAAAGCCGACACTGTTGAGATCGGTTCGGGTAGAATACAAATCAATTATAAGGTGCCTGTGCAGGCATTTGACTCCGGCACTTTCCGTCTGCCTCAATTTGTGTACGTCTCTGAAAGCGACACCGCACGCTCAAACGTGCTTACCCTGAATGTTGTGCCTGTGAACGTTACGGCTGATGATCCCATAGCCGGCTTTGCTCCGGTAGCAGAGCCGGAAGGTAAAAAAATTACGGATATTCTCCCTAACTGGCTTTCAGATTATTGGTGGGTGATTCTTCTTGTAATCCTCCTTGCGGGGGCAGCCGTATGGGCTATGCGCCGATATAAGAAGGAGGGTACCGTACTTCCGAAAAAGCCGCAGCCCACACCTTACGAGACCGCTATGCGTGATCTGCGTGAACTTAAGACCAAAAATCTTTGGGAACAGGGCCTGGAGAAGGAATATTTCACACGCCTTACCGATATTCTGCGTACCTATCTTGACCGTAGGTTTGGCATTAATGCTATGGAGATGACCACCAGAGAGATTATGGATCATCTCTACGAAAGCGACATCAAAGATAAGCGCGAGTATATGCGCCAGATTCTCAGCGTAGCTGATTTCGTGAAATTTGCGAAGGTGCGTCCGTTGCCTGCCGACAATATCGCTGCCTATGAAAACGCTGTGAAATTTGTGGAGGAAACTAAGCCTGTGGCTCCCGCTCCGGATGAAAACACCGGAGAGAACGGCTCCAAGCCTGTTGATGTAAAGAAAGGTGAGGTTAAAACAACAGTTGCCGATGTTAAGAAAGTGTCTGGAGTGAAGAAAGGAGGTGAGAAATGATGCTTAAGTATCCGGGTCTCTTGTGGCTTTTTCTCATCTATATCCCGCTTATAGCGTGGTATATCTGGAAACACCGCAACGCCAATCCCTCTTTGGGTATTTCTACCGTGTCACCGCTTGCTAAACTGCCTGTGACGTGGAAGACAGTGGCAATGCATTTTCTCTTCGTGCTCCAGCTTGTCGCCATCGGGGCTTTGATAGTGGCTCTCTGCCGTCCGCAGACCCATGATCATCTCCGTAGTTCACGCATAGAAGGTACCGATATCATCATTGCATTGGATATATCCGGCAGTATGACTGCCAAAGACTTTGAGCCTTCGCGTTTTGCAGCTGCCAAGGATGTAGCCACCAAATTTGTGAATATGCGTAAGGACGACAATATGGGTCTGGTGGTATTTGCCGGAGAGAGCCTTTCTCTTATGCCCCTCACCAATGACCGTGCCGCCCTTATGAACGCTATTCGTCAGGTGCAGATGGGGGATCTTACTGATGGTACTGCTATAGGCGACGGTCTTACAAGTGCCATCAACCGTATTGCTTCGGGCAAGGCGAAATCAAAAAGTATAATCCTTCTCACCGACGGCACCAACAATGCCGGCGATGTGCCTCCCTCCACAGCAGCGCAAATTGCGAAGCAGAAGGGTATAAAGGTCTACACTATCGGTGTGGGTACAAATGGCTCGATTCAGATAACCGATCCTTACGGCTTCTCCACCACCACGATGGAAACTAAGATTGACGAGCAGTCACTCCGACAGATTGCCGAGCTTACCGGAGGTAAATATTTCCGAGCTACCGACGAGAAAATGCTCAATCAGGTATTTGAGGAGATTGACCATCTTGAGAAGACTGTGCTCGACGTTGACCGTTTCACGCTCACCGATGAGAATTTTATGCCTTGGATCCTGACGGCTCTATGTGCTATGTGTCTTGCTTTGCTGATGCGCTATACAGTGCTCCGCAGAATCCCCTGATCTCTATGTGGCTTCTTCAAAAGCTGTAATAAAAATAAATCAAGAAATAATCGACATTTAAACAGAATATAAATGTTTAGTTTCGCATATCCAGGCTTACTTCTTCTATTGCTTCTCGTGCCGGCGTTTGTGTGCCTGTACGCTTGGGCACGCTATGCACGGCGACGTAATCTGAAGAAGTTCGGCAAGCCGAAGGTGCTCGCCTCGCTTATGCCGGAGGTGTCGCCTTATAAGCCCCCGATAAAGATCACATTGCAGATGCTTGCCCTTGCTCTTGTAGTGATTGCCTTTGCGCGTCCGTGGGGAGGGGTGAAAGATGAAAAAACGGTTAAGGAAGGTATCGAGGTTGTGATTGCCGTCGATGCCAGTAATTCTATGCTCGCTTCCTCTACGGGAGACGAAAAGGGCATTGACCGTATGCGCACCGCCAAACTCATACTTGAGAAACTCATTAATCGTCTTGACAACGATCGTGTGGGCTTGATTGTCTATGCCGGCGACGCCTATACCCTTATCCCTGTCACGAGCGACTACGTGTCGGCAAAGATGTTTCTTAACTCGATCGATCCGAGCCAGCTTGCTAACCAGGGCACAAACATCACCGCTGCTATAGATATGGCAACCAAATCGTTCAGTGAGGATAAGAAGATAGGTAAGGCAATAATCCTTATCACTGATGCGGAGGATCTTGAAGACCAGCAGAGTGTGATGGATGCAGCCAAGGCGGCTGCCCGCAACGGCATTCAGCTTGACGTGGTGGGTTTGGGCTCCACCACTCCCGTGCCAATTCCTCTTAAAGGTGGTGGCTATCTGATGAATCCGGAGACAGGTGAACCTGTGCGTACTGCTTTGAATGAGGACCTTGCAACAGAGATAGCCTCCGCAGGAAAGGGCATATATGTGAACGCCTCCAACAACGATGCGCTCAATGAGCTTGACAAGCAGCTCGACACTGTGAAGAAGAGTGCTCTCGAATCGAGTTTCTCAGCTGTGCATGATGAGCTTTTTGCCATTTTTGTATGGTTTGCGTTGGCTCTTTTGGTGGCTGATATATTTGTTCTTGACCGTAAGATTGGCTGGCTCGATAAAATCACATTCTTTAAAAAGGAGGAGAAGAGATGAGACAGAAGATATTGATAGTGCTCGTGGCTCTTATGTCGTTTATGGCTTTTCCTGAGAAAAGCTATGCCGACAATGAATCTACAAAGAGAGAAAGAAATGCCATTACAGAGGGTAACAAGCTCTATAAGGAAGGACGTTATCGCGCCGCGTTGAGAAAATATGAGGAAGCCTTGAAGGAGAACCCTAACTCAGCAGTGGGACGATATAACCTCGGCTTATCTCAGATACGTCTTGGCACAAATCCTTCCGACACCACCCAGGCTGCAAAGGATATGGCTGCTAAAGGCTGTCAGGCTTTGGAGCAGATTGCAAAGATGGGCAGTGTGAAGCCTCAGCTCGCTTCGATGGCAAATTATAACCTTGGAAACGTTGCTTTCAATTCAGAAGATTATAAGCAGGCTTTAGGGTATTATAAGCAGGCTTTACGACTCAATCCTTCCGACGATAACGCCCGACGTAACCTGCGTATCACCCAGCTGAAGATTCAGGATCAGGATGAGAATCAGGATCAAAACCAGGATAAAGACCAAAATCAGCAGAACCAGGATAAGGATCAGGACAAGCAGGATAAACAGGATCAGCAGCAGGACCAGCAAGACCAGCAGAAGCAGGATCAACAGAATAATCAACAGCAGCAGCCGAAGCCGCAAGACATAAATCAGCAGACTGCCGACCAGATTCTTCAGGCTGTGGAAAATAAGGAAACCAAACCCGAGCAAGAGTTGCCACAGGAAATCAGGGCGATAAGAGCA
>CAMWIF010000165.1 GCA_947174225.1 uncultured Porphyromonadaceae bacterium
GAATATGAGTCAGCTTAAGATATCAATATCAATCACAAAACGCGAAAGTGCCTCTCTCGATAAGTATTTGCAGGAAATTGGCAGTTAGGAACTAATCTCTGTAAGTGAGGTGTTGGAACTTGCACAGCGCATCAAGAAAGGCGACCACGCAGCCCTTGAAAAGCTCACAAGAGCAAATCTTCGCTTTGTTGTGTCGGTTGCAAAGCAATATCAGAATCAGGGCTTGAGTCTCCCCGACCTCATCAATGAAGGGAATCTCGGATTGATACGTGCAGCCCAGAAATTTGACGAGACCAGAGGATTCAAATTCATATCTTACGCTGTATGGTGGATTCGCCAGTCTATTTTGCAGGCACTTGCCGAGCAGAGCAGGATTGTGCGCCTCCCTCTCAATCAGGTAGGATCACTAAATAAGATAAGCAAAGAGCTTTCAAAGTTTGAGCAGGAAAACGAGCGTCGTCCGTCGCCCGAGGAGCTTGCAGAGCGTCTCGGCTTGCCGGTAGACAAGGTTTCTGACACTTTGAAGGTATCGGGACGTCATATCTCGGTGGATGCTCCGTTTGTAGACGGCGAAGACAATTCGCTTCTCGATGTGCTTCCTAACGATGACAGCCCTATGGCAGACTCCACATTGAATCAGGAGTCGCTTTCAAAGGAGGTGGACCGTGCTCTCCGTCAGCTCTACGACCGTGAGAGAGAGATTCTGAAGATGTTCTTCGGAATCGGTTGCCAAGAGATGACTCTTGAGGAGATCGGTGCGAAATTTGATCTCACCCGTGAGCGTGTGCGTCAGATTAAGGAGAAAGCCATACGTAGACTCAAAGGGCAGAAGAGCAAGCTGCTTAAGAGCTATCTTGGAGAATAATCTCAAACTATAAACATACTCTTTTTACCTTATCGCCTATGAACAACAGATTACGCAATTTCTTGTTGGGCATAGGCGTTTCTCTTTTTTCCCTCTCAGCAAGTGCCTCGTCTTTTACGGATAGCGATGCTGAAAATGATATGGCTGTGGAAAGCAAAGTGGAGAAAACAGAGGAACGCGAAAGCCTTTTCCCAAACGCTACCAGAAATCTTGACACTTCCCATTTCACATGGGGAGCGGAGTTCGGCGCGTCGATTGATTTGTCGGGCTACAACACATCAACCTTCAACGTAGATGCGGTATTGGGGTATAAGAATAATTATTTCCGTATATTGGGTGCCGGGGTGGGCATACACCGTTCATTGGGCACAGGAGATAATTTTATCCCCGTGTACGGCTTAATGCGCACTTCTTTCTCCTCACGTCCCAGACTTTTCTTTTTGTCGCTGAAAGTGGGTTATTCCTTCAATACAATAGGAGATTCCCCGACTTTCGGCGATACCAATTCACAGATAGGTTGGGGTATCAACTTGGCGATGAGCAGGAAATTTCAGAGTCATATAATACTGGCTTATGAATTTCGACATTTCAACGCACGCCATAAACATCTGCTCGACAATAAAGCCAACGACATATCCTTAGCCACCATCTCATTCGGTGTCAATTTCTAATCCTTTACTTTCCATAAAAACTTTATGCTTCTAAAAAAACAATCTTTCCTCAACTTTCTCTGTCTATTGCTGATGGCAGTGGTCTTAACAGGATGTCATTCCTCAAAGAAAGCTAACGGTGGTAAAAATACCCATAAACCTAAAGTGGAGACAGTGAATGTGAAGGAGCTGAAAGGGCTGGAGCGTAAGATAGTTGAAGAAGCTCTCACGTGGCAAGGCACACCATATAAATACGCAGCTTCTGAAAAGGGGAAGGGAACCGATTGCTCCGGAATGGTGATCGGTGTATATACGAAGGTCACCGACAAGAAACTGCCTCGAAATTCAGCACAGCAAGCTGAATTTTGTAAAAAACTGAAGGAAAAAGATGTAAGACCGGGCGACTTGGTTTTTTTTGCTACGGGAAAAGACAAGCATAAAATATCTCACGTGGGGATTATGCTTGACGACAATCGTTTCATTCACGCCTCTACACAAAAAGGAGTGCTCATCTCTGAGATGAACACCCCTTATTATCAGCGCACATTCATAATGTACGGCAGGGTTCCCTAAAATAAATGATTAGAGGATAGCTGCGATTTTAGCTTCAAGGTCGGAGAGTTTTACCAAACCTACGCTGCGCTCTTTAAGCACACCGTCTTTAAAGAAGAGGACGGTAGGGATGTTGCGTACACGGTTCTCGCTGGCAATCTCGTCGTTGTCGTCGATGTTGAGTTTGCCTACAGTTACCTGTCCCTGATACTTCTCTGCGAGTTCTTCAACTACAGGACCGAGCTTGATGCAAGGACCACACCAGGTAGCCCAGAAATCGATTACCACGGGTTTGCCGGACTCGATAGCCTCGCGGGCAGTCTGGTCAGTAAATTCTAATGCCATTTTTAATGTGATTTTAATGATTAAAAAATGCTGCAAAAGTAGGTATTACAACCTACCTATATCTATTAAACGGTCAGAACACGGTATTTGATGCCCCATTCATCAAGGAAATTTAAAAAATCTTTGTTGACGGGGAATTTTTTTCGTGAATGTATCTTTACCACCTGGCGCGTTTCCTGATTGTAAAGGTCTATATACAAATCACCTAAACGTTCTTTTGAGGGAAAATTCAGAAGCTTGGTAAAGAAGTCCTGTGTGTCGAAACGGTGGCTAAGATAAATAGATACAGCGTTAGCCACGGAACCTTTCAAAGCATCGAGAGGATGAATCTCATCTATATTGACATCAATCTTGGTAGGATCCCACTTTCCGGGCACCACATTTACCTTCATATACACGGGATCGCCGACTGTGACGGCGTTCTTGTGGGCTTCGAAAGCCCTGCCGAACAGGGAGAATGTCACAGTGCCTGTGAGATCTTCGATGGTCAACTGCGCGTAATCGTTACCACTCTTGGAGGTACGTACATTGAAAGCTGTGACCATACCCCCCATTGTCAATTTTGCACCCGGCACTTTCTTATCCTCGAAATCGGCACAGGAGCAGTTGCACCCATAGGTAAGCTCCATATAGTAAGGATCAAGGGGATGGGCTGAGAGGTAGATGGTCACGAGTTTTTTCTCCTCTTCAAGAAGCTTAAGATGATTCCACGGCTGCACCATCGGGAAGGGGGGCTTATTGGTTTCGAGAGGTTCCTCGTCGCCGAAAAGTGACATTTGAAGGGAGTTCTTGTCATTCTGTATAATCTGACCATACTTCACAAGGGCATCAGAGAAAGTGGAGTCGCCCGACGGCTCTATAAAAGCCTCACGCTGATAACCCATAGAGTCAAACGAGCCTGCCATAGCGAGGTTTTCGATCGAGGCACGGTTGCAGCTGCCAAGGTTTACACGCTCCACGAAGTCATATATATCCTTGAAAGGACCGTTTTTCTGACGCTCGGAGATAATGGCGTTGACGGCATTGCTGCCGACACCTTTCACAGCACCGAGACCGAAGCGAATCTCACCCTTCTTATTGACACCGAATTTCTCCCACGACTCGTTGACATCAGGACCCTTTACGCTTATGCCCATACGGATACATTCCTCCATAATCTTCTTCAGCTTATCGGCTGCGTTGAGGTTACGGCTCAACACACCTGCCATATACTCAGCCGGATAATTGGCTTTGAGGTAGGCTGTCTGGTAGGCTACCCAAGTGTAGCAGGTAGCGTGGCTCTTATTAAATGCGTAGGAAGCGAACTTCTCCCAGTCTGCCCAAATCTTCTCAAGCACCTGTGCCTTATGGCCGTTCTTCTGACCCTCCGACATAAACTTCACCTTCAGCTTTGCCATCTTATCAATCTGCTTCTTACCCATAGCCTTACGGAGCATATCGCTCTCGCCACGGGTGAAGTTGGAAAGTAGACGGCTCAGGAGCATCACCTGCTCCTGATAGACGGTGATGCCGTAGGTTTCCTGAAGATACTTCTCCATAATCGGAATGTCGTAGGTGATAGGCTCCTCGCCGTGCTTGCGCTTGATGAAGGAGGGAATGTAATCCATCGGTCCCGGACGATACAGGGCGTTCATAGCGATGAGGTCCTCAAACTTAGAGGGCTTAAGGTCGCGCAGGGAGTTCTGCATACCGGCTGACTCAAACTGGAATGTGGAGGTGGTTCTGCCTTCGCAGTAGAGTTTGAACGTGGCTGGGTCGTCGAGTGGAATGTTCTCGATGTCAAGGTCGAAACCGCGTGTCTGTTTTATGTTAGCCAAAGCCTCCTTGATGATTGAGAGGGTTTTCAGACCGAGGAAGTCCATCTTGATAAGACCTGTCTCCTCAATCACCGAGCCTTCATACTGCGTAGAGATTACCTTGGAACCATCAGCATCCGTAGCCATAGAGATAGGCACCCAGTCAGTGATGTCGTCACGTCCGATTATGACGCCGCAGGCGTGGATACCTGTACCACGCACATTCCCTTCAAGCTGTCCTGCGTATTTCATAACGTCGCGCACAAGGGGGTTGGGATTATGGGTCTCCGCTTCGAAAGTCTTATCGTAAGCAAGACAATTTTTGAAGTTGATTTTCGGTGCTTTGCCGTTGACCTCAGGGAGACGGTCAGGGACAAGTTTAGCGAGACGGTTAGCCTCCGGAATGGGAAGCTCCATCACTCGCGCCACATCCTTGATAGCCGATTTGGTAGCCATAGTCTGGTAAGTGATGATATGGGCAACTTTCTCAGCGCCGTATTTGTCGGTGACATATTTTAACACCACATATCTACCGTCGTCGTCGAAGTCGACATCAATATCGGGGAGTGAGATACGGTCGGGGTTGAGGAAACGCTCGAAGAGGAGGTCATACTTGATAGGGTCAATCTGTGTGATGCCAAGGCAATAGGCGGCGGCACTACCTGCTGCCGAGCCACGACCCGGACCTACACTGACTCCCAATTTCTTCTTCGCCACATTGATGAAATCCTGCACAATAAGGAAGTAACCGGGGAAACCCATAGTCTTCATTATATACAGCTCAAACTTCAGACGCTCCTTAACCTCTTCGGGAAGGGGATCGCCATAACGCTCCTTTGCTCCCTCCCAAGTCAGCTTCTCAAGGTAGTCAGCCTCAAACTTGATACGGTAGAGCTTATCGTAGCCTCCGAGTCGCTTGATTTTCTTCTCAGCCTCCTCTTGGGAGAGCACCACGTTGCCGTGCTCGTCGCGTGTAAACTCATCGAAAAGCTCTTTTTCTGTGATGCGTTTACGGTATTCCTCCTCGGTGCCGAAATCTTCCGGGATAGCGAAGTTTGGCATAATCGGCCCGTGGTCAATGCTAAAGAACTCTATCTTATCAAGGATTTCCGAGGTGGTTTCAAGAGCTTCAGGCACATCTTGGAAGATACGGTTCATCTCCTCGGTGCTTTTGAGCCATTCCTGCTTGGTGTAGTGCATACGGGGCTCGTTGAATTTCTTCTGCATCGAGACGCAGATGAGTCGGTCGTGAGCTTCTGCATCGTCCTCAAATGTGAAGTGGACATCGTTGGTAGCGACTACCTTTATGTTATGCTTACGGGCAATGTCAATAAGCACATTGTTTACCTTCTGTTCAAGAGGGAAGGTTTCACGGTTGGCGTTCTCCTTGTTGGTTTGATGGCGTTGGAGCTCCAGATAGTAATCGTCGCCGAATATGCTCTTGTACCACAGTATTCTTTCCTCAGCTCCTGCAATGTCGTCGTGTATAATCATCTGAGGGACTTCGCCGCCGAGACACGCAGAGCAGACAATCAGCCCTTCGTGGTGAAGAGCCAACTGCTCACGGTCGGTACGCGGCTTGTAATACATACCATCGGTCCACGCCTTGCTGACGAGCTTTATGAGGTTGTGGTAGCCTTTTTGGTTCTTGGCGAGAACTATGAGGTGGAAACCGTTGTCAGACTTATCCTTCTTATCGGTCATTTTCTCACGTGCCACATACATCTCACATCCGATGATAGGCTTAAATTTCTCCTCGTCGGATTTGCCGGAGTTCTTCTTGTTGACATAGTTGTAGAATTCCTTGATACCGAACATATTTCCGTGGTCGGTAAGGGCAATGCCACGCATACCGTCGGCAATGGCTTTGTCGACCAGTTCGGGAATGGAGGCTTTGCCGTCAAGGAGGCTGTATTGCGAATGAACGTGAAGATGGACGAAAGGAATCATTTATATGTGTTGAATATTAATGTCTTGGTTTTTGGCTTTTCGGCTTTACGGGATTTGGATGTGGTAAAGCCGAAAAGGTTTTTAGGATATTTCTCCTTGAATGAAAACGGAGTTTTGGTTGATATATTTTGTTGAA
>CAMWIF010000166.1 GCA_947174225.1 uncultured Porphyromonadaceae bacterium
TTATAATGCTTATGGGCAGGAGTTGAGTTTATGTAAAGCTTGGCAGGGTTCTGAGGATCCTTGCTGCGGAAAGTCACCTTCTTATTGCCCTGACCCACGTAGAGGGCATCCTTGAAGTTAAGCTCATAATCCTTGCCGTCAACATTGACTATACCCACGCCGCCACCGGTGTTGATTACGCCAAGTTCACGACGCTGCAAGAAATACTCAGCCTTCAAAGGGTCGATAGTCTCAAGCTCTACAGTCTTGCTGACAGGTATCACGCCACCGTAGATAAGACGATCGTAGAGTGTATAGGTAAGGTTGATCACATCCGGCTCCATCACCTTGGTCATAAGGAAATGGGAGCGCAGTTGCTCAGTGTCGTAATGCTTCACGTCGTCAGGATGACAGGCGCGTATTATCTGATAATTCGTCTCGGCGGTCATACCCAATGCCGAGGCTGCCATTATCATTGATGCCAATATCTTTTTCATGTCAGTTATTTTGATTTG
This sequence comes from uncultured Porphyromonadaceae bacterium, assembly GCA_947174225.1. Lineage (GTDB taxonomy): Bacteria > Bacteroidota > Bacteroidia > Bacteroidales > Muribaculaceae > Lepagella. The sequence continues at coordinate 495 of CAMWIF010000166.1, forward strand.
TCCCTGAATCCGGGTTTAGTAATCTGCAAAAAATCGGTAATCCCAAGCCAAGGCTTAGAAAAGATCTCTTATCTTGGTGTCACCGTCGCCCCAATGATGGTCTTTCGGGAAGGGCTTTCCACCCCAAGCCTTCTGAGATGTCCATGGCTTTGCAGCGTCGCTCCAGAAAGGATGGGTAGCCGGCAAACCCAAAGGCATAAATGCGAGGGAGGTCATATAGAGGGAGCCGTTGTTGGTGTACCAATCTGCCACATTCGGCTGACGACCCGCAAAGCCTATGGTAAGGAAACCGCCGTCGTTGAAATTCTCCTTGCCGTCAAACATACGGTGCATCACGGCTGTGAGGGCGGCACGAGCCTGACCGGGAGTGACACCTGCCGGGAGTTTGTCATACCACGCCATAAGAGCCAAAGGCTGCATAGTAGCCATACGGTAAGGTATGGAGCGACCGAACACCGGGAACGTTCCCTCCGGAGAGATAAGACGCTCAAGCACGAGGGCATATTTCTGGGTGCGCTTCAAAGCTCTGTCATAATACTTGGGATAATGTATGCGCGTGTACTTATTCGCATCCTTCATATTCTGCAAAGTTTCGAGATACATAGGATGGAACACATAGCTGCTGTAATAGTCGAAAGCAAACTCAGGACCGTCGGCATACCAGCCGTCGCCCGTATACCATTCCTCAGTCTTACGGATAGCCGAGTTGATGCGGTATTCATCGTGCGGCGCACCCGCTTTGGCAAGGAAACTCTCAATTGTAGAGGAGAAAAGAAGCCAGTTGGTATAGGGAGGGTCAACACGACGAAGCTGTGTGAACTCTTCTATGTAACGGTCTTTTGTCTTCTGGTCGAGGGGTTCCCAAAGAGCGTCATAACCACGAATGAAGCTCTCAGCCACATATGCGGCATCCACAAGGCTCTGCCCGTGGCCACGCCATGCAAGATAGTCAGGGCTATTGGGGTCAACGGCATTCGCATAAGCCTTAAGAGCCATCTCGCGCAGCTCGGCACGCTTCTTACCCTCCTCTGTGCCATCGTCGGGAAGTGATAGCCAAGGGGCTATTCCTGCCATAAGGCGACCGAAAGTCTCCATATATGTTACCTTCTTGTCGCGTCCGTCCCAGTTAGGACTCACCTCAACCTCCATATTTGCCTGAAGCTTACCCTCAGCCATATTGCTAAGCACCGGATAAGCTATCTTATAAGCAAGGTCGGTCCAATAAGCACGGTCGGGATTCATCTCCTTCTCAAGGAAACGCACATACTCACAAGCGGCAAGGAGGAACGCGCCTACACCGAAGTCGGAGGTTGACTTTGAATCGACCACCTGTCCTGGTATCGCCTTCTCACCGATAGGCTGCACATAGCCTACGCTTCCATCCTTCTGGAGAGCCGTGTTACGCAGATAATCCCAGCCTTTCAAGGCTGCGTCAAGATATTTCTGATCCTGGAGATAACCGTTATTAATGCCCCAGAGCAAGCCGTAGGTAAAGAAAGCAGTGCCACTGGTCTCCGGTCCGGGAGCGTGTTCCGGGTCGAGCATAGAGCGTGTCCAATACCCTTCCGGCTGCTGGGCTGCCACCACTGCGTCTGCCATCTTCACATATTTCTTCTCGAAGAAATCGCGGTGCTGATATTCCTTGGGAAGGTCGGCAAGCACCTTAGCAAGTCCGGCGAGTACCCATCCGTCGCCACGTGCCCAGAAATCCTTCTGGCCGTTTGTGCTCTTATGTTTCGGATACACATATTTGCCGTCGCGGAAATAGAGACCGGTCTCAGGATCAAGCATAATGCTGTCGCTCACGGTGACATACTCATACAGTTTGTCGAGATAGCGTTGGTTGCCGGTGATATTGTAGAGTTTCGTCATCACGGGCATTACCATATACAGACCATCCGCCCACCACCAATAGTCATTCTGAGGGGTAGACATCTCATATTCCATCACCTCACGGGCACGCTTTATCTTATAGTCGTCGGGCAGCTCGTTGTAAAGATCGGCATAGGTCTGGAAACAAATCTGCCAGTCGCCGAAAAGCACATGGTCGTCGGTCTCACCGTAGTCATACTTCCATTTGGAGCGGTCATTGCCCTTTGCCCCCTTCCATTGGTTATGGTCAGCCCAGGCAAGGGAATAGTCGCGGTAGTTCTCATTGCCTGTAAGTTTGTAAGCCTCCATATTACCTGTGTGGTAGGCTGCCACATGCCAGAAAGGTGTGGCTTCGGGTTTGTGGTTGTTCTGCCAATGGGTGTTGACCTTATCTATAATGGTCCTGACCTCACCGGCTTCCTTCGCGGGATTCTTCGGAGCAGCCGAGGCTGCCAGCATCCCGCATAGCGCAAGCGCACTGATAAGAATTCTGCTTATAGAGTTCATGGTGTTATGGCGGCACTGCCGCATAAATTGTTAGTTAGAGTTTATCTATAGCCCAAAATTACTCATTTTATTCCGAATTTTCGGCATTTGACTCTCCTTTTCTCTCTACTCTTACCTAAAAATGAATTATTATGACTCAACCATAGCATATTTCACATCATTTCTTATATATTTGATAAAAACGATTAAAGACTAAGAGCGTCCCCGAAATTCAGGGACGCTCTTCAGTTTAGCTGTTCTAAATAAATCGAGATAACTCGTTCTGTTATGGACTGAGATTACTTCTGCTGTTCTTTCAGGATATCGCGGATCTGAGTGAGAAGCACTTCCTCCTTAGTGGGTTCGGGAGCAGGGGCGGGAGCCGGTTCAGCCTCTTTACGTTTAAGCTTCATCGCAATGCGGAGAGCCACAAAGATAGAGAAGGCGATGATGAAGAAGTCAACGACATTCATAATGAACGTGCCGTAGTTGATTGCCACCTCTTCCACAGCTGCCACGCCATCTTCAGTGGCGGGAATGCCTTTCTTGATGACATACTTCAGGTTCTGATAGCCTGTGCCACCTGTGCAGAGAGAAATCACCGGCATGAGTATGTCATTCACGAGAGAAGACACAATCTTGCCGAAAGCGCCGCCGACGATTACACCGACTGCCATGTCAATCACATTACCTTTGAGAGCGAACTCCTTGAAATCCGTTAAAAATTTACCCATTTTTGATACAGTTTAATATTGTGGATATCGTAATAAAAATTTTTGATTGTGCAAAACTACTGAAAAAAAGTGTAAAACAACCGTTTTTCACTATCAAATAACACATTTGAGTTAAAAAACGTTCATTCACGATTGCAATACCGAATTTTTTTACTAATTTTGCAATGTCCGTCGGGACAAGCCAATCGAAATCCGGCGTGACGCGAACATTGAAAAAGAGAAGATATCAAATATCACCAACCTAAAACAATAATCTAAAGAAATGACTAAAATTGGTATTAACGGCTTTGGCCGTATCGGACGTTTCGTATTCCGTGCCTCTACCAAGAGAGACGACATCGAAGTAGTAGCTATCAACGACCTTCTTCCCGTTGACTACATGGCTTACATGCTCAAATATGACACAATGCACGGTCGCTTCGACGGTACTGTTGACTATGACATGGACAAGAGCCTCCTCATCGTCAATGGCAAGCCTATCCGTGTGACTGCATGCAAGAACCCCGCTGAGATCGGTTGGGGCGAGGCAGGTGCTGAGTATGTTGTTGAGTCAACAGGTCTTTTCCTCACTGAGGAGAAAGCTAAGGCTCACATCGAGGCTGGTGCCAAGTATGTAGTTATGTCAGCTCCTTCAAAGGACGCTACTCCTATGTTCGTTGTAGGCGTTAACGCCGACACTTATGCAGGTCAGCAGTTCGTATCCAACGCTTCTTGCACCACCAACTGTCTTGCTCCTCTCGCAAAGGTGCTCAACGACAAGTTCGGTATCAAGGAAGGTCTTATGACTACAGTTCACTCTACAACTGCTACTCAGAAGACAGTTGACGGTCCTTCTATGAAAGACTGGCGTGGTGGCCGTGCTGCTTCAGCCAACATCATCCCCTCTTCTACAGGTGCTGCCAAGGCTGTAGGTAAAGTTATCCCCGAGCTCAACGGTAAGCTCACCGGTATCTCTATGCGTGTCCCCACTCTCGACGTTTCTGTAGTTGACCTCACCTGCAACCTTGATAAGCCCGCTACTAAGGAGGCTATCTGCGCTGCTATGAAAGAGGCTGCTGAAGGCGAACTCAAGGGTGTACTCGGCTACACTGAAGACGCTGTTGTAAGCTCTGACTTCCTCGGCTGCCCCCTCACCTCTATCTTCGACGCAAATGCCGGTGTTTATCTCACTGACAACTTCGTGAAGGTTATCTCTTGGTATGACAATGAGATCGGCTATTCTAACAAGGTGCTCGACCTCATCGCAATCATGAAGAAATACAACGGCTAATATTACGGCTTATCTACCTACAAAGCGCTTCCAATTTTGGGAGCGCTTTTTTTGCATTTTAAAATTTTTTTACTAATTTTGCCACTACGCACTTGAGCATTGCATTTTTCCGCTTGGTTGCCCCTCGCCTCTAAGCCATGTGAAACCCTTAACCCGTCACTATGTTCTCACAAGACGAAATATATTTTTGGCTCGAAAATGACTTGATTGCCTTATTGATAGCCGTCATCATTGCCGGGATACTTATACCTAAAATTATCCTTATAGCATTCCGGCGGAAGCTCTTCGATGAGGTCAACGAGCGGAAGATTCACCGTGGGGTTGTGCCACGTCTCGGCGGCATAGCCTTTTTCCCCGCGATCCTCTTCTCTATGGCATTGGTGGTGGCTGTAAACCTACGCTTTAATAATGTACTGATGATTTATGAGGTAGCCACCAACTCCGTACAGATATATTTCGAGATATGTGCCATTATCCTGCTCTACCTTGTCGGGATTGCCGACGACCTCATAGGAGTGCGTTATCTGGCGAAGTTTGTGGTGCAGATAATCGCTGCCATACTTCTTGTATGTTCCGGTATGTATATCGGTAATTTCTATGGCATACTCTGGATCCATGAGATGCCAATATGGCTCTCCTGGCTCTTCACTGCATTCATCGTAGTCTACGTAGTAAATGCCATTAATCTTATCGACGGTATCGACGGACTGGCTTCGGGACTCTCCACGATTGCTCTCGTGTTCTATGCCATCGTTTTCTTCCGTGGTGGTGAATTTATATACTCTATGCTTGCTGCAGCCACTGCAGGCACTCTCTTTCCTTTCTTTTATTATAATGTGTTCGGCGACGCTACACGCCAGAAGAAGATATTTATGGGCGACACGGGTGCACTGACTACAGGTATGGTACTCGTTTTCTGTGCGATCGCGGTAATGTGTGCCAAACCGGAATTCCTTACCGTAGACTATAATCCTGCTATGGTGGCGCTATCTCCACTTGTGATACCCTGCTTCGACGTATTCCGTGTCTACTTCCACCGTGTGCGCCGTGGCCGTAATCCATTCCTCCCCGACAAATGCCATATCCACCATAAGCTGCTTGCCTTAGGCGTGAATCAGACCCGTGCGTTGCTGCTGATACTTTTGGCTTCCATCGTCTTCATCGGCATGAATGTACTCCTCTCCCCCTTCATCAATCCCACCCTGCTTCTTCTATTAGACGTGTTCATCTGGACCAGCGGCAATATACTTCTCACCAAAGCTATCCGTCACCGCGAACAGCGCCTCGGCTGCACCCTCTACGATTAAACCACAGTTTCGATGAGCCAAGGCTCAGTGAGGGTGCGCGTCTTTGTGGAGAAGTTGGCGGCGATCAGGAAGATGGTGCGCGGGTCTACACCGAACCGTCCGGCATAGTCCCTCTCGT
>CAMWIF010000167.1 GCA_947174225.1 uncultured Porphyromonadaceae bacterium
AAGGGACATATAATAAGAGACATACTTTTTTAGGATAAAAAATGTTAATATAGTGTAATTGTATGGTTGCATCCATAAAACCTTTATGAAATACGATTATTATAAGAGGTAGGGCGCTACCAAAGCGACTGAACCCTTTATGGATTTGATATAACGAAAGAACCTGATAATAATGGCTGAAATATCATCATTTAATAATCTATTCTCCTCACTCACTCCTTTACGGCGGTCTGACACCGGAGATAAAAGTGACAGGCGTCGTAAGCCACTGTTTAAGCTTGTGATAGATGGCGGCGAACCTCTGATTGAACCGATTGATGAAAGTCAATCGCGACATGATATGTCGGTGGCGGAGTCCAGGCTGATGGATGAGATCATTAGGATTGCGGAAGTTGAAGATGTCTATAGCCTGTCAGACAGTAGTCTGAATGATGTGTATGTGTCGTTATGGGACAATCCTCATATACTGCATTTGATAAAGGGCGATTGTCCGATAGTGGATGAAAGTGGCGAAGAAATCTCTTTTACGGATGATCCTGCCTATCTGGTTTTGCGTATATCTATCACGGAAGAAGATCCTACAGCCGAAATCAAGTTGCTCCTTCTTGTGGACGACCGTGAGTGTTCATCTATTGTCTTTCTTGATGACACTCACGTGTATTGTGATAATAAAATCTATAACGTTAAGAGTGTGGGTGCCAATTATCAGAGCATCTCAAATCTGGTAACTCCTGTTGACAAGTCGCTTCTTGATACCTTTCTGACCTTATTCCTTTCGTATGTGGAGAATGTCACGCCTGAGATAAACGGTATGGCAGCACGGCAATCGTCACATACGGAGCAGGCATTGCCGACGCTGTTCTTGGAGAAGGTTGCCGTAGATAAGGCATTATATCTGCGTACCGGTACTTCGCTTGAGTCGTTAGGTGTGAGCTTACCGACCGGTATCACCCCGACGGTAGCTGTCAGAATTGATGATAATAGCAGGATAACGATTCGTAGAGTAGAAGATTGTAATATAGAAGAACGTACAGAACGATTGGAGAATCTGATTTTACAGAGCGCACCCAATCGTAATGCAAAGAAAGAGATATACAGGGATGGGAACTTCTTCATTATTCCTGAGGAGACAGCCGGACCCTTCCTTTTGAAATATCTGCCGCAGGTACTTGAGGATTTCAGGCTTGTGGGTAGTGAAAAGCTGAAGGAATACAGGGTGGTCGCTGCCGTGCCTAAGTTGAATTTCCATTTCTCGTCGGGCATTGATTATCTGGAAGGAGAGGGCGACGTCACCATCGGTAAAGATACCTTTTCAATTGCCGACCTACTCAAGCAATATGCCGCCAAACGTTATATCCAGCTTAGTGACGGCAACCGTGGCATAATAGATGAAACCTATATTCAGCGTCTGCAACGTCTTTTCCGGCGGCGTGACAAGGAAGGGCGTATCAAAGTGACCATCTTTGATATGCCGGAAGTTGAGGAACTGATACAAGCGAAGCTGACCGGACCCTTTGCGGCAAAGACACGTAGTGTGCTTGAGGGTTTCAATAAACTTAAAAAAGCAAAGGCACCCGATTATGCGGTCAATGCCAAATTGCGTCCGTATCAGGTGCAGGGCGTGAAATGGCTATGGTATCTCTATGAAAACAAATTGGGCGGTTGCTTGGCTGATGATATGGGTCTGGGTAAAACCTTGCAGACAATTGCATTGCTGTCGCTCGCCTATCAGTATGCGGAAAAGCCTGCATTGATAGTTATGCCGCGTAGTCTGCTTTTCAATTGGGAGAAGGAGCTGGATAAGTTTTGCCCCAAACTTACACATTATACATATTATGGCACTGAGCGTAATCTTGAAGAGGCATTAAAGTATCAGGTTATACTTACCACATATGCCTTGGTAAGAAATGATATAGAGGAGTTGCGGAAGCATCGTTTCGAGTGTGTCGTGCTTGACGAATCGCAGAACATCAAGAATGTCTCCGCCCAGATCACATCGGCTGTGCTTATGCTGGATGCCGAACATCGCTTTGCGCTTAGCGGCACGCCGATGGAGAATAATCTTACGGAGCTTTATTCCCTTTTCCGTTTCCTGAATCCGACTATGTTCGGGTCGCTTGACGATTTTAATGCCTCCTACACAAATCCTATACAGAAATTCGGTGATAAGGATGCTTCCGAGAGCTTACGCCGGAAGATATTCCCTTTCATTCTGCGTAGGCTGAAGAAGGATGTGCTCAACGACCTTCCTGACCGCATTGACCAGACCATCTATGTAGAGATGTCGGAGAAGCAGAAACGTCTCTACAATGAGCGTAGGCAGAGTTACCGTGTTCAGATAAATGAGATAATTGCCCGCGACGGCATCCAGAAGTCTCAGTTTGTGATGTTCCAGGCTCTGAATGAGCTTAGGCGCATTGCCTCAGTGCCTGAAAGTGTGTCTGATGGTATGGTGGCATCTCCCAAGATTGACGAGCTGGTTGAGTCACTTATAGCTTCAGCCGGCAACGGGCATAAGTCGGTGGTGTTCTTCAATTTCATAGCCGGTTTGGAGATTGTGATGGAGCGTCTTGAGAAAATCGGAATCCAATATGAGACTATGACCGGCTCTACCTCTGCCGGAGCAAGAAAGAAGGTGGTGGAGCGTTTCCAGTCAGATCCATCTTGTATGGTTATTCTCCTTACGCTTAAAGTGGGAGGAGTAGGACTTAATCTCACTGCCGCTGATACGGTCTACATATTTGAGCCATGGTGGAACAAGGCTGCCGAGGAGCAGGCAATAAATCGTCTTCATAGAATCGGTCAGAAAAAAACCGTCACTTCCTATTCAATCATTACTATGGGGACAATTGAGGAGAAAATGCTTCAGCTTCAAGCGCAGAAAAGCGAATTGTTTAATGAGCTTATCAGCGCCGACACAGCCTCAACCAAGACCCTCACACAAAAAGACATAGACTTTATACTCTCATGACCCATAAAGATATACTTCCCCCCGTACAAAAAATCAAGAAGATTATTCCCGGTATGATAACTCTTCCTTCTGTAACTAAAAAGGATAGTTATAGCGCGTTGAATAAGCTTTTAAAGGATGAGCTTTACTCTCTTAACGAATCACTGTCCAAATTGATTCGTAAGGATAAGGTTACTCTTTCACCTCTGTCAAGTAAGAGTACTAAAGGTCTTTTTACAGCTATGGCATCTGAGGTTACAATGCGTTCTCTTCTTAAAGATCAATTGATAACAATCTACACCTCATATTCTTCCGAGATATTGAATGTTCCTGCCGTGGCAGCCATCGATAAAAAGATTGAAAAGTTTTGGAAGACGATGTTGCAGACCTATGAATTGAGCTTGGTTCAGGTTGTAGGTATTTTGGGAAGGGAAATCACCGTTAAACATTACTACGGCTGGGGATCGAATTTTTTACCGGAGGTTTTGTTTTTTCCTTTGGAGGTGACGTATTACGCTCCTTCATACTATTACTATGACAGCTCCAACCGTAAAGACAGGATATATTTTCAGCTCTCCACACGGTATAGGAGACTTCTGAACGATTATTTTTTCGGTCCCGGTGCCTCAACAGCTCACCTTTATAAAAATTTACCGGCAGATAAGAATCTGAAGATAGAGAATTTTGAACTCCAGATAGCCACGGATCTTGTAACGCTGGCAGGGCTTGCCCTCAATGGCTCTCTCTTAAATTCCAACGGCTCTATTTCGGGAGCTGTAGTGAAGCGGATAAAGAAACAATCCAAGATGAGGGAATTTATTCCGACCTTGGATGAGTGGCCACTCGACCGCGTTGAACTGTTGAGCTTTACTTATTTCTTTGAATTAAAAAAAGAGGGGAAGAAGGGCAGGGATATTTCAGTTACGAGATTTATTCAGTTTGCTACAGACACGTTGCCGGAACTGTTGAGTGCAACTCAATTCAACAGTTTTTTCCCCGCTTTTCAAGGTTTTACAAAGACGTGGGCTGAAAAGTCGTATGCCAAGGAGCTCGCTTCAGTAGTGAAGTCACTTCTCTTGCCGGCGCAGGAAGAATGGATGGATATGGATAATTTCCGCCTGCGCTTTCTAAGTGCTGATTGCGTTGAAGAGCTAAGTATCTTTAAACTTTTCAGATTCAACGATATAGAGAAGAATAACCTCCGCAGAAGGAGCGAGAAGGAAAACAACGACAATGATAGTAAGGCAAAGGAAAAGATTGATTGGTTTGAAGACATTGGTTACAGGTTTGCCTTACATTGGATAAAATATCTCTGCGCTTTGGGTATGGTGGAGATTGCTATGGATGGCGACGTAAAGGACGTTGACAGTGATCCGTTGGAAGGGATGCGGTTTGTCAAACTCACTGCCTTAGGAAGATATGCCTACGGTATTGACAAGGAATATACTCCCGCCACTGCTGATGATTTCGGTGGTGTGGAATTTGACAGTATTAATGGCATAATAACCCTTGCCAACGCAGACTCTCCTTACTCGATGTTCCTCTCCACTGTGGCAAAGCAGATAAGTCCGATTAGATTCAAGATCTCTGTTGAATCGCTTATGAAGGGTTGCAGGAAAAGATCGGAATTGGAAAATCGGATTGTCAGTTTAAAATCGGTTATTAATACCGATAAGGAACCGGCGCTTCTGGCTATAGTTAAGGAGGCATTGACTCACACTGAATGTGCAGAAAGGGAAGGTGGGTATTCTCTGTTAAAATTGAAAAGGAACATTCCGGGACTTGTAGAGCTGATAGCAACCAATAAAGATCTGCGCAATATGACTCTTCTAACTGCTAACAGGTCGATGGTGCTTGTGAAAACAGTTAATTTAGAGAAGTTTTATAGTATCTGTGCCGCTAACGGTTATCTGATGGAATAATCTGTGAGGTACGCAGAACATACACTTTGAAGATAATTTTTGGCAAAAATATGGAAGTTAAGAAACGTGAGTCTGTAAAGAGAGGTGTATTGATAGCTCTGTCGGCAGTGATACTGCTAGGAGTCGTTGCTCTCCTTTTCCTCTACCGACCGACAGATGTGAAGCTCCCCCTGTTAGACACAAAGGAGATGATGCGTGAGGTATCGCCTGAATGGGAGAAACCCGGGAAATATTGGGTCACCTATAGGGAAACTCCCAATGTCCTTGAGGGTGAAAACGAGGTGGCAGGCATTGTGCTTCACCATACCGCCTATGAAGGAAGTGCAGACCGTGTTGTGAAAGATCTCTGCGATCCCTCGAATCCGGTGAGTTGTCACGTGGTGATAGACAAAGATGGCACCAGGTATATACTTGCTCCTCCGGAAGCGATAACCTGGCACGCGGGTTTCTCGAAGTGGGGCAACCGCTACAGGGCAAATCTCTTTATGATAGGGATAGAGTTTCAGGGCAACACTCTTGTCGAACCGCTTACCGAGGCGCAGATAGAGAGTGCAATTGAATATATGCGACCTATAATCGAGAAATATAATATATCGGCAGACAACATTGTCACACATCAGATGATACGTGATGCTTATCGGGAAGCGAATCCGAAGAATAAAAAAGCGTGGCCTAAGGTTGATATAACTCCTGAAGAGTATGAACGTGTACGTAATGCACTTGACACTGCCCGGCTGCTTAAATTTTGATCGTATGCATAAAAAGGAAACTATAAGATTGGTTGATTTAGAGACAGGCTATTCCAATAAAAATGGTGTGGCGGTGATTACACGCAACATTAATGCGGCTCTTTATTCCGGGGAACTGACCTGTCTGTTGGGTCCAAACGGTGCGGGCAAGTCTACTCTGTTGAAGACCTTGACGGCATTTATCCCACCTGTTAAAGGTGAGATATTCATAAAGGATAAGTCTTTGGTTGAGTATACCGATCCGGAGCTTGCAAAGCTGATTGGAATTGTCTTGACCGAGAAGCCTAATCTTGAAAACATGACAGTGGAAGAGCTGATAAGTTTAGGCAGAAGCCCTTATACCGGCTTTTGGGGACGTATGGATGATAATGACCGCCATATCGTGGCAGAAGCTATTGATATGGTGGGTATAGAGGAGTTGCGGAGTCGTAGGGTCAACACGCTTAGTGATGGTGAACGCCAGAAAGTGATGATAGCGAAAGCCCTCGCTCAGGAAACTCCTATAGTTTTTTTGGATGAGCCTACCGCTTTTCTCGACTATCCGAGTAAGGTTGAAATTATGCAGCTTCTGCAGCGTCTTGCAAGAGAGAGGAGTATGACTATCTTTCTCTCGACCCATGATATGGATATGGCTCTTCAAATTGCTGATAG
>CAMWIF010000168.1 GCA_947174225.1 uncultured Porphyromonadaceae bacterium
GAAAATGATACTGACCCTCATTTTATTATAAAGTAACTGTAAGCTTATCTCGGACCGGCAGGAAGTTTGTCAAGCCAGTAATTTGCCATTGTCTTGCGCAGATGCAGCGTTGTGCCGTCGCGCTCGCTTATGGCATGGGTGCGCATCGGGTAGCTCATGAGAGAGAATAATTTCCCATGTTTTACCAATTCATCTATCAGCATCTCGCAATTCTGATAATGCACATTATCGTCGCCCGTGCCGTGGATAAGCAGCAGGTTACCTTGCAGACCGTCAACATATGTGATTGGAGAACCCTTTTTATAACCCTCCGGATTGGCTTGCGGAGTATTCATATAGCGTTCCTGATAGATAGTGTCGTAGGTACGTTGATCTGCCACGAAAGCGATGGCTATGCCTGTTGAGAAAATTTCCGGGTAGCGGAACATGCAGTTGAGAGTCTGGCTTCCTCCACCGCTCCAGCCCGTGATTCCCACACGTTCAGGGTCAATAAATGAGAATTGGCGGATAAGGTCTTGTACCCCACGGGCTTGATCTTCGCTTGCGAAAGTGCCCACTTCACCGTAAATGCATTTTCTCCAGTCACGTCCTCTCGGAACATTTGCACCACGGTTGTCGATACTTGCCACTACATAGCCGAGATTAGCCATATATTGTAGCCATAGGTCGCCACCGCCCCATACATCCTGTACGGTTGAGCTGGCAGGTTCACCATAAACTTCCACGATAAGGGGGTATTTCTTCTGAGGGTCAAAGTCACGAGGCTTTATGAGCCATGCATCGAGGGTGAGGTCGCCCGACTTCACTTTCACAAATTCTTTCGGATTCAGATCAAGCGCTGCATATTGGTCGCGGACATCGGCATTGTCTTCTATGATGCGGATGCTTTTATGGTCAGGGAAAGATACCATATCGATTATCGGAGGAGTAGCGGCATTGCTGAAAGTATGTACTGCCCATTTCCCTGTAGTCGACATAGAATAGCGATGTTGCCCCGATTGGTCGGAAGGACTCACCCTTACCGCCTCCCCGTTGCCGAATAATGAAGCTCTGTAAAGATACCTTTGTGTGAAATCATCGGGAGAAGCTATGAAATACACATAGCCCTTTTCAAGGTCGGTGCCCACCGGTTCAACAAAGTCGTAATCGCCCTTAGTGATATATTCCATCTTTTTTCCGTCGCGACTTATACGGTAAAGGTGTCTCCAGCCGTCGCGTTCACTTGTCCAAGTAAACCATTTGTTACCGTCGAGCCACATCACCTCGTCGTTTGTTTCAAGCCAGGCGGCGTCTTTATCAGAGAATATTTTATGAGGTATGCCTCCTATAGGAGCCAGCCATACGTTATTAGTGTTTTGCTGGCGGTTCATCTGCTGTATCATCAGCTCATCTTCCCCGGGAATAAATTCCATACGCGGAAGATAGTTCTCTCTCGGGTCGCCCGGCAGGTCAAGCCAAACGGTTTCTCCTCCGGAAACAGGCGCATATCCTATCTTTACGGCTGAATTCATTGTTCCGGCTTTGGGATATGGAAAACTCTGCACGGTGGAGTATATAGAATCCACATTATTAATGATGTCAAACCATCCCGTTCCGTCGGTGTCACTTTGCCAATAAGCTATATATTCGCCCGATGGACTCCATCTGAAGCCGTCGCGTGCCCCGAATTCCTCTTCGTATACCCAATCAAAAGTGCCGTTGACAATAGTTGGGCTGCCATCTTTGGTTATCGGGGTAATGGTGCCGTCTTTGATGTTTTCAACGTAAATATTGTTGCCCGACACATAGGCTACCCTTGTGGCATCGGGAGAAAATTTCGCAAACATAAGAGATGATTCGGGCATATCCTTTCCCAGTTGACGGAAATCGCCCGTGGTAAGGTCAAGCACCCAATAGTCGCCGCGTGTGTCATATCGCCATACTTTACGGGTATTGGTGTAGACGAGCACTTTCTTATTGTCGTCGCTCCAAATAATATTACTTACAGGAATATGTTTACCGGAAGTCTTGTCGATAAACATGGAAGAGGGTATTATCACCTCGCGTCGGTTGTCTTTTGCACGGTAAGCCACCACGTTCTGGCCGCCGTTTACAGTGTCCGGCTCAAGCCGGGAGTATCGTTGGCCATCTTTCAGCCAATTTATCGTGCCTGCCCCACGGGCTTGGAGAAGTTTTCGCCCAACGATGTCTTCGAGATGGAGGTCATGCTTATAGATTGACGATGACTTTGCGAATGGATCGGCATTGTCGTCAGTGCGATTCTCCCAAGGCATTATCTGGGCTGATGCCGATAGGGAAACGCTCGCAAAAATAGCCGACAAAAAGTAATTTTTTATGGAATGATTTTTCATGGAGTCAGAGTTTGTCTGAGATTACTATGAGTTTGCGATACAAAATTACAAAATTATTGTGAATTTTTCGATTAGTAAGGTATTTCTCCTTACCGGAGGATAAATTTTATTTGAAGATTTCCGAACGTTGCCAAGTGAACAATTAGGTGGGTAAGAAGTTATAATTATAAGGTGGACAAAGTAGACGGTGTATTTAGTGCCGCGCCTTTGCACCGATAAATAAAATTGAAAAGAAATGTTAGGTTATCTCTCTATAGGTGTTTTTATCGACGGAGGCTACTATGCCAAAGTCAACAGAGCATTAAAAGCCATTGAAAGCTCAATAATTAAGGTGAGGTCGCTTTTCGACTTCATCTGTGATCGTCTTGCCGCCACTGAAGGTGTGGATCCGGCAAATTGCCAGATTACGGAGGCGCATTATTTCCGTGGACGTTTCAGGGTGAAAGAAGCTTACGATAAACATTTGCTTTATAACGAGCGGAAATTTGAAGACACTCTTATCGAAAATGACGTTATTTTCCACTACAAACATCTTAGGGAGATGGAGAAAGATGGAGTGGTGCAGGTGATTGAGAAAGGGGTGGACGTATGGTTTGCTCTTGAGGCATATGAACTGGCTACTTTCAGAAAATTCGATTATGTGGTGCTTATAACGGGAGATGCCGACCATGAGATGCTCGTGAGAAAGCTAAAGGCCTTGAAGATAAAGACAGTGCTGCTCACATGGAATCTCGCCAACGTCGATGCAACGTCGCCGCTTCTTCGCGAAGAGGCGGGTCATCATTGGGAACTATCAACCCTCCTTCACGATGATCCGGCGTTAAAGAGACATTTACTATATAAACTTAGGGATTCGGCTCTCAATCCATTGGGCGACGAGTTCTGATGAATTTTGAATGGATAAACGGTTTTTAAATTATTAAAAATAGACAATTATGAAAATTATGAAATTCTTTGCCTTCGTGGCAGTATGCTTCCTTATGGCGGCATGTGGAAGTTCAGATGAGGCTGCGGCTGTGGCTTCAAAAATTAAAGATGGAGGCCAGCTCACTGAGAAGGATTACACAGTGCTGATTGACTACTGTGGAAAGTATGCTGAGGCTGCACAGAAAATCCAGGATCAGATCAACGTGCTTCCCTCCGACTCGCAGGAGGCAGGCAAACTCACTGACCAGTTGGCTGCCATGACTGAGAAAGAGGTGCATCTTGATGCCTTCAATTCTGTGTTGACCAACGTGAGCAAAGAGGCGATAGGGGAGAAAAATGTTGAGCTCATCAACAAATACGCTCCGCTCAATTGGTTTGACGCACCCGCATGGGCTGAGGTAGACACCACCTCAAATGTTGTGGGATCTATCGTTGAGATGCCGGCTTCAGACACCACCGGTGTGATAGCAGGTGGCGCCGGCGAAGTGGTGGCACAGTGATAATCTAAGAAAACATAGATATAAGCTATAATATAATAAGGAGTAAGGCAAGGTCTTTCCGAAAGAGAAGGAACTTGACTTACCTCCTTATTATATTATAGGGGGTAGAATATATTATCGCGGCTAAAATTTCACTTGCTACAATAAAAAGATAGAAAAGTCGTTGATGATAATACAAGGGGTGCGCACATTAAAAAACAAGTGCCCCATATTTAACAAAAAGTATTACCGACCCCTTTAGGCTAACCTAAATAATAGTTTGATATATTATAATAAGGAGAAAACAGATCTCTTCGCGGCTTGCAAAAAGGCTTAGGCGGTAAAAATAATTCTAAACTAACTCTCCGGGGCGTAGCAACCTAGGAGTTCAAGACTATATAATATGTGTGGAATTGTTGGATATATAGGCGACGGGAATGTCTATGATATTCTGATCAAGGGCCTTCATCGCCTTGAGTATCGAGGTTATGACAGTGCCGGCATAGCCCTTGTCAATCCTGAAGGTAAGCTCAATGTCTATAAGGCAATGGGAAAGGTAAGCAATCTTGAGTCTTTCTGCCGGAGCAAGGATTTGGATGCCAAGGCTGGAATTGCCCATACTCGCTGGGCCACTCACGGGGAACCGAGCGACAGTAACGCCCATCCCCATTTCAGTGAAGATGGAAATCTGGCTCTTGTGCATAATGGCACCATAGAGAATTACAAGGTTCTTAAGGATGCCCTTGCGCAGCATGGCTGCCATTTCCATTCTGAGACAGACACCGAAGTGCTTGTGCAGCTTATCGAATATATTCGTGTCACTAACAATTGCAGCTTGGTGGATGCTGTGAGAGAGGCTCTGAAGCAAGTCGTAGGTGCGTACGCCATTGCTGTGATTGAAAAAAACAACCCAAACCGCATAATAGCTGCCCGTAAGAGTTCACCCCTTGTTATTGGTATCGGTGATAATGAGACATTCCTTGCCTCAGATGCCACTCCCTTTGTGGAATACACCAAAGACTGTGTATATCTGAAAGATGAGGAGCTTGCCGTGATAGAGCGTGGTGAGCCTTTGAAGATACTTAACCTTGAGAATCAGGAGAGCCAGATTGACGTTACAACCCTGGAGATGAGCATATCCCAGCTTGAGAAAGGTGGCTATCCCCACTTTATGCTCAAGGAGATCTTTGAACAGCCCAATACTCTGCGCGATTGCATACGCGGACGTGTGGTTGAGGGAGGCAAAAGATTTGTGCTTAACGGTGTGCTTGATAATATTGACAAATTTGTCAATGCGAAGCGTATTGTCATAGTGGCCTGTGGCACCTCATGGCATGCGGGTCTTCTTGGCAAGTATCTTCTTCAGGATATGTGTCGAATTCCGGTTGAGGTAGAATATGCAAGTGAGTTCCGTTATTCCAATCCTGTGCTTGATGATCGCGACATTGTGATTGCCATTTCTCAGAGCGGTGAGACTGCCGACACCTTGGCTGCCATACAGATTGCCCGTAAACAGGGAGCGTTTGTATACGGCATCAGCAATGTGGTTGGCAGCAGTATTCCCCGTGAGACCAACAGTGGAACCTATATCCATGTGGGACCGGAGATAGGTGTGGCATCCACAAAGGCTTTTACAGGCCAGGTTATGGTGCTGACAATGCTTGCCGCCTCTATAGCCCAAGCGAAGAAGACAATGCCGGAGGAGCAGCTTGAGGAGTTAGGACGATATATTCTTAAGATTCCGGAGACTGTGAAGGAGGTGCTTAAACTCAATGACACTATTGAACGCTTGTCGCTCATATATACATATGCCCGCAACTTCCTCTATCTGGGTCGTGGCTATAGCTATCCGGTGGCTCTTGAGGGTGCATTGAAGCTGAAGGAGATCTCTTATATCCATGCGGAGGGTTATCCGGCAGCTGAAATGAAGCATGGTCCAATCGCTCTTATCGATGAAGAGATGCCGAGCGTAATAATTGCTCCAAACGATCATCTGTATGAGAAGATTGTGAGCAATGTGCAGCAGGTGAAAGCACGGGGAGGATCAATAATCGCGATTGTGACTGAAGGTGACAAGTTGATACGCAATATAGCCGACCATGTGCTTGAGGTTCCAAAGGTGCCGGAGTGTCTTACTCCTATCATCACCAGTATACCTTTACAATTGTTGAGCTATTATATAGCCATCAACAAGGGCAAGGATGTGGATATGCCGAGAAACCTTGCAAAGTCGGTGACTGTAGAGTGAAAAACGACATATTTGCTTGAAATCTCCCTGAAGAGGGGAGAGGTGTAATAAGCAAGTGGAATATAGTGGGTTAAACGCTTAATTACGTTTTAAGGTTCAATGCCTGTCTAAATTTTTTTGAAAAAAAAGTTGCGGAAAAATTTGGAGCGTAATCAAAAAAGCAGTAACTTTGCACTCGATTTCGGGAATGACCTAAGTGGTCGGTGGAAAACTGTCATAAGGTGATTCCGAAAGGGCGAATACCAGAGTGG
>CAMWIF010000169.1 GCA_947174225.1 uncultured Porphyromonadaceae bacterium
CTTTTTGCATAGGTGGATTATTTATAGTTATTTTGTGGTTTGAAGGGGTATTAGGAAGGGGGATTATGGGGTTCTATAGGATGGTTATTGGATATTTTAATTCTATGGTCTATGAGGATTAATAATTTTCTGATGCTTAATGTGGGGTATGCTACCCATATGAGTGATTGGAATTTCGAGAATATAAACAGTCCTTTCACACGTATTTATTTGGTGACGGAAGGGACAGCTATTGTGAGATTGAATGGGGAGGAATATACTCTTTCTCCCGGTCATATGTATATGATACCTGCCTTCACTACCCATTCCGATATTTGTGACGGCGTGTTTAACCATTACTATGTGCATATATATGAGGAGGTGAAGACAGGGGAAGATATAATGTCGGCGTACGATTTTCCTTTTGAAATAGAAGAACGCGAAATTGACCGGATGCTTTTTGAATGTCTTGTGAAGAGCAACGAGGCTATGATATTGAAGTCGAGCGACCCTCGGATGTATGATAATGAACACTCGCTGATTGAATGTGTTAAATTCAACCGTCAGCGTCCAATAGATGTGAGAATGGAATCATTGGGGATTATTTCGCAGCTTATAGGAAGGTTTCTCAAGTATGCTCGTCCGAAATATCGTGTCAACGACGAGCGTATCAAACAGGCATTGAAGATGGTGAATTCAAAAATGGGTGAGCCGATAAGGGTAGAGGAGCTTGCCAAAGATGCGTGTATGTCGCCCGGACATTTCATACGGCTATTTAAGGAAGAATTGGGTTGTACCCCTACACAGTTCCTCATTGACCGCAAGATAATGAAAGCAAAGCTGATGCTTGCGTCTGAATCTATAATGATGAAGGAGATTGCTTATCGGCTCGGCTATGAGGATGTGTCTTACTTCACACGTCTTTTCAAGAAACACGTCGGTATCACGCCGAGTCTTTATCGACAAACCTACAACTCTACCTCTTATTGACGAAGAGTGGCATCAAGATTTTTGGTCTTGATGCCACTCTTATCGTGTATAGTGGAATAGTTAGATAAGGATGGGCTGTTAACTGCCAAACTACTAACTATTGACTGCTTACTACTACCTATCAGAAGTTTACTTTGACAGCCTTATTACCGGCTTTTACAATGTAAAGACCGTTGAGTGCAGAGCAGTCGAGGCTAGTGCCATATACACCCGCTACCTTTACACCGGCAGCATTATAAACGCTGATCTCAGCAGGAGCTGAAAGAGTAACAACCTTGCCGTTAACAGTGATGTCTGCGTCAGCGATGATACCCTCAACAGAGGTATCGTCCATACTTACGTCAGTGAAAGTTTTGATACGAAGTCCCTGAACATACATAGGACAAAGTGAGTAGTTGTAGAAACCGGCAGTACGGGGATTGCCTTTAGCTCCATAGATACAAAATTCAGGATAATCATCGTAATTGAGATATTTAATATCCTGCATATTGAGATCCCAAGCTACATAGTCAGAACTTAGAGGTTTAGCGTCGGGATCAAGCCACCATGGTTCATCTTCATTCCAAATATATTTCAAATCGGAAGCAGAAAGGTAGCCGTAGCCACCCTCGAGCCATGTGTAAACATCGGGAAGAGACTGTGAGAGATAGAGTTCAAACAGAGCGCAGTCAGGCATTTGAATAAGTATGCCTCCACCAAGATCACCCCAATCGTGGCTTGGAGTTGCAGGAATGATAATACCACCTGTCTTAGAGCCTTCTCCTCCTTCTTCTCCTTTATCGTTGTAGCCTTTTAAAGTAGCATCGGCTACCGGGGTAGGATTGATCATTTCTCCCGGGAAATCGGGATCTTCGATCTCATAGGGTGCAGAAATAAGCTGGATTTTCTTGTCGGCACCAACATACTTTGCGATCTTTTCGGGTGTGTCGAGCCAGAGCCAGCCTTCTGCATCGCAATCAGCCGGGTCGAAGAGGTTGTAGGTAGGTTCGTCGGCGTATACGGACAACGCGGCGACTGCCAAGAGACCTGTGAGTACAGATTTTCTCATAATGAAAAGTTGTTAATGGTTAAAAATTGAAATTAATTATATTACTTAATTGATGATTAAGTCTGAATAAGTTCCGAAAAATGGGGGAGATTGTTACATCTCCACCCAATCCGGATTCTGGTCAATGCCGTGATAGCGTACATCATCCCATGCAATGGGATAGTAGTATTGACGCACATTGAAATAGCGGGTATCGTCGTTTTTACCGTTTACCACACGATTTGTGATGATACTCTTGTTGCCGTTGGCATCATACACTACGCGGCATCCGTAGAGGGGATTAGTGCTTCCGCACATCATCTTCTCAGCCGTGCCATAGCGGAAAAGGTCCCAATATGTGGTCTTTTCAAACGCCAACTCCACACGACGCTCATTGAGAATGTCACCCCATGTCAAGGAGGTGAGTTCCGGCATATGGACACGGCGACGTATCTGATTGACTTTCTCCATAGCGTCTCCTACGCGACCGTGACGGAAATCGATCTCCGCATAATCGAGCAGAAGCTCGGCATAACGCCAGATTATGTAGTTCTGAGAGCTGGCAAAAGTCTCGTCATTGTCAATCTGCTGGCTTTCGCGGAGGAATTTAGCCATATAGTAGCCTGTACGGGTATTGGATGCGGTGGTGGAAGCTCCGTAAGGTGTAAGGTCTTTACCCGGAACATTCTTACCATCAATGTTGGTGTAATGAATGTCGAGTGTTGTGCCTTTCCATTGAGAGCCGTCATAGAGGATATTTGCGTAGAAACGCCAGTCACGACCCTCCCAGGGATCGTTAGGGTCATAACCTGAGCCGGTTTCCGTAATGCGCTTGCCATTCTCCATACGGTATTCATCAACATGGTTCTGAGTGGGGTTGTAGGCGCAGTTTACACCTGTGAGGGATGGAGGAGCTGCGTCACGGTCGAGTTTATGTCCGAAGCCATACATAAAGTCGCCGTCTTCGCTGTGCTGAACTTCCCAAATAGACTCTTGCGAGTTTTTGGTAAGGAAGATGTTTCTATAGGCTTGCACCACACCGTTGCGGTCTGTAGCGGGAATATTTATAAGACTATAACAACCTAAAGCCATAACACGGTCATACTCCTTACCAGCCTTCTCAAGCATCTCAAGAGAACGGTCGTCGGCAAAACCAAGGTAGGGCAACTCATTATTCTGATAATGTATTCCTGAAGCCCAGAAATAGGTTTTACCCTTAAGCATAAGAGCTGCTCCTTTTGTGGCACGTCCCGTCATAGCTATATCGTGAGCCACAGGGAGGATGTCGGCTGCCAATTCTGCCTCTTTAGTAATGAATTCAACCATCTCCTCATAGCTTGCACGAGGGAATGTCTCAGCATTCTGCAAAGGATTATAGGTGTGGTCGATAAGAAGCACACCGCCATATCGGCGCAGAAGCAGATAATAATAGTAGGCTCTGAAGAAATGAGCCTCACCAATCAGACGCTCCCTTATATTGGCAGGGAGGTCAGCCTCATGTTCAAGGAGAAGGTTTATTGAACGTATCTGGGTATAGTAATTTTCCCAAACCAATTTTCCACGGTTGTTAAGGATGGTTTGACCTCCCTTTAGTATCTCGCCGTAGCCCGACTGATACCAGTCGCTACGACCTACAGTGAGCTGGTCGCCAAACCAGGGGTCGAACTCCTCACCAAGATTTTTGATCATGGTGGAGACAAGGATATAGAAACCGTTATCCATACCCCGGTACCATTTGGCGGTATATTCATTGAGAAGCATCTCGTCACCCCATATTTCCGTCTCTGCGAGCTTGTCGAAAGGCTCGTCGCGGAAGATGCTGTCACACGAGGTGAACGACATCATCATTACAAGGGCTGTCAGCAGACTATATATTTTTTTCATCATCTTTGATTTAATTTAGAGAGAGTTTAGAATCCGAAGGTGAGCGATACGCCGTAGCCTCTTGTGATGGGATAGCCACGCAATACTTCCGGATCCATACCGTGAAGCGATGACCACGTATGGAGGTTGGAGCCTTGAAGGGCAATGTCCACTGTAGAGATACCGCTATGTTTCAAGACATGTGATGGGAACCGGTAACCTACGGTGAGTGCTTTCAGACGCAGGAAGCTGCAATTGCGTATCCAATAGGTGCTCTCCATACGGTTATTGTCACCTGATGAAGCAAATTTTATTCTCGGATAGTAGGCATTGGGATTCTCCGGTGTCCAGGAGTCATTGAGATGATAATCTTGGAAACGTTGCAGGGAATTGTTTTCCAAAGTGTACAGCTCTGTGATTTTCTGGTTGTAGCCGCTCACACCTGAGAACTGGGCATTGAAGTAGAGACCTTTCCACTCAGCCCCTAATCCGAAGCCATAGCTTACGTCGGGCATTGAAGAGTCGGGAACGAAAATCATATCGTTAACGGTGAGCTTACCATCGCTATCCTGGTCAAGATATTTGATGTCGCCCGGACGAAGGGTAGTGTTGCCGCGACCATCTTGATCCACGGGCCAGTTACGTATCTCCTCCTCGCTTTGGAAGAGTCCGTCTGCCTCATACAAGTTCCACACCATATAACGGTTTCCTTTGTAACGCTGGTTGGGAGGAAGAGTAGACTCGTCACCCCAGTCAAGAACGATATTATCGCTTGTGCCGATGTTGAAGGAGACGTTATAGTGCAGATCGCCAACCTGATTCATATGACGTATCGAGAAGTCAACGCCACGATAGCGAACTTTGCCGATATTGACGAGTGCCGACACACCTCCCGTACCCACTGACGGGGGAAAGAGTTGTGAACGGGCTTCAGTCACCATATTAGTGCGTGTACGCTGGTACCATTCAACGGATGCTGATATGCGGTTATTCCAGAAGCCTACGTCGACGCCCACATTGTAGTCTTTCGATTTACCCCAAGTGAGGTCGGGATTCGGGAAAGAGCTGATAGAGGGTATGAGGGTAGGAGACCATACGCCGCCGAAATTATAACCTTCACTGTTGGTGAAGTTGTAGTTCTGGAGATAGCCGAAGTCTGAGATGGCTCCGTCGTCGCCAAGTATACCGGCGCTGGCGCGTATCTTCGCGAGAGACATAACCGAGGGTGAAACGTTCTTGAAGAAGCCCTCGTTGCTGATTACCCAAGATGCCGATACGGTCGGGAAGAAGCCCCAGCGTTTTCCGGGTGCGAAACGGGTTGAACCGTCAACACGGAAACTGAATTCCGCAAAATAACGGTTGTCGAAGCCATAAGATGCGCGTCCTACAACGGATGCACGCTCGTTGTAGTATTCGTTGCCGGAGATAGACACATTAGAGGAGGCACTTCCGATAACTTCGGGATATACACCCGGTTTATCGTTGTTGAGAGCTCTCAGATATTTGTTGTGGTAATCTTGATAGTTGACCACAGCCGTAGCCGACACATCGTGTTTTTCGGCAAAGGTATGGTTGTAGTTGATACCTGCCTCGATAAGCTTATTATTGACGGTCTGGAAACGCTCCGACATTGAAATTTTAGCTTTCGGATAGACGCTGTTCTCATCTATCCTTGTCTGATGGGTAAGGGGATCGTAGAGATAGAGCTCAACAGGTTTACTGTACGTGGTAGTGTTGTTGTGATTGAAGTCCATCGTTCCCCTTACGTAGATCTGCAGACCTTTCAGGAAAGGCATGTCATAGCGCAATACGGCACTTACCGTATGGAAGTCGGTGTTATTCTTAGTATAGCCTCCTGAACCTTCAAGATTAATCAGAGGATTGTAGCCCTCAATACTTGCAAGTGAGCCGTCGGTATAGCGGAGCACCTGCAACGGAGAGTAGCTGTAGGCTTCGTCAAGGGTAGCGTAGCTTGTGTTTTTGTAGTTTGAAACCGAACCGCTAAAATCGACCGATGCGGTGAGACCGGGGAAGAGGTCAGCATCGATTTTTCCGGAATAATTGTAGCGGCTACGTCCGATATTGGAGTAGAGGCCTTTCGATTCCGAATAAGCACCGGAAAGGAAATAGCGCACAGTTTGTCCACCTCCTGAGATGGAGACGGAGTGGCGTTGGCTATGACCCCATTTCTTTAGATGATCCATGATGTTCTCGTCGGCATAGAGATTAGGGTCACTGCCGATAAGGTCGATATCAATAGGAGAGTAAACCCCGTCGGCTGAACTTTCCACAGCACGGTTATAAAGCTCGGCAAATTCACGGGCTTTAAGGAAGGTGGGGAGATTGGTGGCTTGCTCGAAATTAAACTGACCTCGGTAGTTTACAC
>CAMWIF010000170.1 GCA_947174225.1 uncultured Porphyromonadaceae bacterium
TCTTCCGCAACACAATATAAGGACAAAAGGGACCGGAACCTAAAGCAACACCATAACGTTTTAATGTCAGATAATGTAAACAAAGAATAACTCATAATTATAAATATAAACAAATTATGGATATAAACTATCAGAACGAAGCTCTCAACGCTGCAAAAGCAAGTCTCGCCGACGCAAAGGTAGCGGCACAGGACGAAATGGAAAATCTCAAACAGCAATCTGCTGAAACCCAAGCTCAGGTGGAGCAGGATGCAGACGATTTCAAAGCTCAGGCTGCTGAGAAGTTAGCTGCACTAAAAGATCAGGCTGCCGACAAAGCGGCTCAGCTCAAAGATCAGGCTGCTGATAAGGCTGCCCAGCTTAAAGAACAAGCTATGGATAAGGCAGCAGCACTTAAGGTACAGGCTGCCGATGCCACAGAGGCAGCCAAAGAGAAGGCATCAGGTCTGTTTGATCAACTCAAAGCCAAAACTGCCGACCTCCTACACGACGGTGCAGATAAACTATCCGATTGGGCTGATAAACTTGGAAATTAATCCCCTTATCCACTAAGGGATCTGCTTATAGAAATCAGGTGGGGTCTCACATCGAAGTTGGTTTCGATGTGAGACCTCCACCTATTATTATGTCGTATTGTCAATTCATGAACAAAGCTCCGACAAACTACTTATTCTGTTGGTTGAAAACCTCAATTGCCTTATGGTAGACTTTCATAATCTGGTCAGAGACATTCTCTACCATATCGACAAGCTCTACCTTGGCAGGATCAATGTCAAATCTCTCGTTCAACTGCATCTTTGTATCTTCGCTGAAAGCAATCACCCTTGTGGCTGCCTTCACTGCCGCTCCGACACGGTGAAGAGCCAATGTACGACGCCACCACGACATATTGTTGGAGGGCATCTCAAAGTCCGGCTCATGGATTGTCACCACACTCGGGACATGGGCTGAAGCAATGTTCAAAGGAAGCACACCATGCAATCCGTGATAGATGTCCACCTTGTCAGGCTGGAGACAATTCGTAATGCCGAATGCACGCCACAAAGAACCCTGGAAGCCGGAAGCAGCAGGCAAACGATACTCCACATTATGAAGCTCGTCAATAAGATCCAGACGTGTTTTCTTTGTCAACTTTGGGGTATATACATATATTTTGTGCTCAGGGTAATCCGTAGCAAGAGCTTCGACCACAAAACGGAAATACCGTTCATTAGCTGTTGAGCCGTTAGTGGCAAACATTCCGTCAAATCCTATGTTCATAATGCAATTCAATTTAAGTTCCTACGGCATTCCGACAAATCTTGATCCGCCTACATACACTTTGAGAAAGAAGATTAGATTGTTGTTACTGCTTAGTTTTGCAAAATTAACTAAAATTTATGAATTATACAAACAATCATTATAAAAAATTAGTCCGACACAGAGTATCGGACTAATTTTTTAAGTTTTTCTTCCCCTTAACGGCTTATTTAAGCCGAGAGGTGCGCTGACCGTAAATTCCTACTACAACAAAGCAGATAAGCGGCAGGATAAAGGAGAGATTGACAGCAGGGAAGCCTGCCACTTGCCCGAGATCTATTATCGTTGCCTGAAGTGGCGGAAGCACCGACCCTCCGAGGATAGCCATAATCAGACCGGCAGCACCAAACTTAGCATCATCTCCCATACCGTTGAGGGCAATACCATAGATGGTCGGGAACATAAGCGACATACAAGCCGACACAGCCACAAGGCAATACATGCCAACTATGTCTTGGAAGCATATTACACCCACAGTGAATACAGCTGCTCCGATAGCGAGCGCCCTGAGAAGCACACCCGGATTGAGGTAACGGAGAAGGAACGTACAGATAAATCGGCTCACACAGAAGAAAGCCATAGCAATGATATTATATTTCTGAGACAACACCTCAGCTTCCTGCTCCGACATTCCACCTGCCATAAAGACACGGGTACCGTATTGTATAATGAATGTCCAGCACATGATTTGGGCACCTACATAGAAGAACTGTGCCACGACACCCTCCCTATATTTCGGGATACGGAAAATACGACGTAAGATGGCAAAAAAATCCACCTTATTGTCTTTGTCATTGTTGCCCGGCATCTTCGTAAACTTAATGACCAAAAACATCACAGCTATGACTGTTCCGATCACAAGATAAGGAGCTATGAGCACTGAGAGGTCATAGTCGCGCACGGCTGCAAACTCCTCTTCATTGAGAAGCGCACGCCCTGCCGTATCAAGGGGATGAAGACGGTTCTGAATAAAATTCATCGCCACGTACATACCCAATAATGAACCTACAGGATTAAACGCCTGAGCGAGATTAAGACGACGTGTCGCGCTATCCTCCGGACCCATTGAAAGGATATATGGGTTACAACTTGTCTCCAAGAAAGAGAGACCGCAAGTGAGAATGAAGTAGGCAATAAGGAAAGGATAATAATTACCTGTGAGTTTTGCCGGGAAAAACAAGAAGGCTCCGACGGCATATAAGCCCAATCCCATAAGCACACCTGCCTTATAGGAATACTTCTTAATAAAAATAGCTGCCGGGAAAGCCATGGCGAAATAACCGCCGTAGAACGCCACCTGCACAAGCGCACCCTCTGTGACACTCATACGGAAAATCTTGGAAAATGCCTTCACCATCGGGTTGGTGATGTCGTTGGCAAAGCCCCACAACGCAAAGCAGCAAGTGATCAGCACGAATGGGATGATTGCCGCAGCCGTGCCGTTACCTATAAGAGGTTTTTTACCTGAGTTTGTCATGACTGTAAAAGTTTCAGTTAAAAAGTTACTATAGTTTGTTATCAGAAGATTCAAGATCAACTTTTTTCAGCCTGTGCCTGAATAAGTATATTACCTATGGCTGTGGCTTCTACAGGACCCGGAATAACTTTAATCCCTGTGGCCTCTTCTGTATAACGGTTTAAAAGTGTATTCTTGCACCCTCCGCCTATAATATGTAGATTTTTTATCGGTTTTCCACGCAAAATGCCCAATTGGTGTATCCCCTTTCTGTAACGCTCGGCAAGAGAACGCAACACACATCTCACCACATCACCCTGAGAGACGGGAGCAACGTAGCTATGGTCGAGCAGGTAGAATATAATCTTCTCCTCCATACCGCCAGAAGTCACAAACATCGGATCATCCACATCTATTATCCCGTCGAATTCCGATTTTTCCGCTTCGCCAAGCAGATAAGGATAGTCTACCCTAAGTCCACGGCTCTCCCATTCCTTCATAAGATTCTGAAGAAGCCAAAGCCCGGTGATATTCTGGAGCAGTTTAATCTTACCCCCTACAGCTCCCTCGTTGGAGAAACCAGCAAGACGCACCGGTTCGGTAAGGATAGGCTCATCGGTCACTATCCCGAGCAGCGACCAAGTACCACTGCTGAGAAAAGCACTGTCACACTCCTCCCCATCGCGGAAAGGAACGGCATAGGCGGCACAAGCCGTGTCATGGCTACCCACAGATATCACCTTTACAGTCTTCGGCAGACCTGTGGCGTCAGCTATATAAGGAAGAAGACTTCCCCTGACAGTGCCAGGCATCACAATCTCACTGAAAATATCCTGTGGCAACCGTAAGGAGTTTATCAAATTAAAATTCCAATCCTTGCTACGGGCATCAATCAGCTCCGAGGTGGTAGCTATACAATAATCCGTAAGTGCCACACCCGTGAGATAGTAGATGAATAGATCCGACATAAAAAGAAGTCGGTCAGCAGCGGCTAAGATAGATGAATTTTCATCCCTCCTCACCACAAGCTGATAGATAGTATTGATAGGGAGTATCTGAATACCCGCCTCCGCGTAATGCGCTTTTATCTCTTCATCTGTGAAGGTTCTCTCAGGTAGTCCTACATTGGCATCGTCACGGTAACAGCGGGGATTCTCAAGAAGATTGCCGGCAGCGTCAATCAGTCCGTAATCCACACCCCAAGAATCTATGCCTACACTCACTATATCGCTGAATCGTGAGGCTGACATCTTAAGCCCTTTCAACATCTCATCAAACAACATCGGGAAATCCCAATACAGGTGGTTGCCTATTCTGACCTGACGGTTGGCAAATCTATAAACCTCCTCAATCTCAACTTTACCCTCTTTTACCCAACCGGCAATAACCCTGCCGCTGCCACCACCGAAATCAACAGCAATATATGTACTCATATCTTCTGCTCTTTTTTGAAAATTTTCAAAATCCCTTTTTTCTCGAAAATGAAAAATAAATGAGGATGTGTCAAAATCTAAAATCGGCATTTTGGCACACCCTCATCATTAAACTCTTCTTATTCTATCAATTATGTTTTAAGGTCATCACTTATGTTTGGCCAGGAAGTAGGTTTCCAAGTCATCGATTTCCTCAGAAGTAAGAGGATCGGAATCCCCTTTTGTCATTAGAGCAAGTCGACATCCCATCTCAAAGAACATAGCCCTCTGGAAAGCGTCGTCAAAATCCTTTCCACACACCACCTGTCCGTGCTTACGCAGGAAGCAGGCATTATGGTCAGCAAGCGCATCAATCACCTTTTCTGCAAGCTCCGGCGAACCGGGACGAACAAAGGGAATGACAGGTATCTCGGCACCCACATAGAGAGATACCTCTGCCGTCATATTGATGTCCGGGATAGTCTTCATACACGCCAATGCCGTGGCATAGGGCGACTGGAAATGAAGCACAACATTGCAGTCGGGACGCTCGCGCAGAACGCCAAAATGAAATACACTCTCCATCGAAGGCCTTACACCGTTGATTACCCTCCCGTCTGAGAGATTACAGATCGCCACCTGATCCTTACGCAGATTCGGCACCCAGGAGCCTGTAGCCGATAGAAGTACCTCCTCACCTATGCGCCACGACAGATTGCCACTGCTGCATATGGTCAGTCCGGCATCGCCGACACGGTGAGCCTCCGAGATAAAGCGTTCTATATCTTTTTCCGTTATCATATTACTTCTATTTTAGTAGATTAGCTGAAAAAGAGTTTCTGACTTGCTTGGAAATTATTTGTAGATGGGACCGTAATTTTTGCATGCGCGGTAATCGCTTCCCTCTTTATCCTGACCGAAAGCATTCCAAGCTGCCGGACGGAAAATCTTATCCTCCTCCACATTGTGCATACATACGGGTATACGGAGTATGGAAGCCAAGGTTATAAGATCCGCTCCGATATGACCATAGCTGATGGCTCCGTGGTTGGCACCCCAATTATTCATCACTGAATACACGTCTCGGAATGCGGGACGGTCACACAGACGAGGCACAAACCAAGTTGTGGGCCAAGTGCGGTCGGTTCTCTCATCAAGTATACGGTTAATCTCCGGATCAATATCCACAGTCCAGCCCTCAGCTATCTGAAGCACGGGACCGAGACCCTTTACCAGATTCAGACGTGACATGGTGACAGGCATACCACCTTTTGAGAGGAAATTGGAAGAGAAACCGCCGCCACGGAAATAATCACGATTGGCAGGATACCAGGTAGTGGCTTTGAGACAATTGTCAACATCCTCCTCAGTAAGTTTCCAATGCTGTTTCATTACAGGATTACCTTCAGCATCCGTAGCCTGACCGCTGCCGTCGAGTGTGGTGGCACCCGAATTGATAAGATGGATTATACCGTTTGAGGCACATCCGGTAAGCTCCTTACCTGTCACACGCTTCACAGCTTCCGGACTCCAGTAAGTACGCACATCTGAGAATATCTGAGCGGTGTTGGTGAGAAGATGCCCGAAGAGCATAGCCACACCGTTGCAGGCATCATTCTCAGTTGCCACAACGTAAGCCTCGCGTATGCCGTTCCAATCGAAAGATGTATTAAGAAGAGCCTCTGAATAGTCGCCGTTAGGATAAAAGTCAGTCCACTGACGCTGCCCTTGGAAGCCGGCAGCAATGGCGTTATGGCCAATCGCCTCCTCCTTGAATCCCTTCTCAAGAAGTTTCGGATTTCCCTTCATAAGGTCGCGCATTATGATGGTCATCTTCACTATGAATTCCCAGTCGGCATCTTTCTGTTCGCGGCTCTTGCTCTTTTCGGGAGTATTGAAATCTATGCCCTCATTGACTTTACAATTTTTCTCAGTCCATTCCATAGCTTTCTTAAACTCCTCCTCGTCGTAGATACCCTCTGCCATACGTCGGATAATCTCAGTGAGGTCAATGCTTTCATTGCGCATTCCGAGGTATTCCTG
>CAMWIF010000171.1 GCA_947174225.1 uncultured Porphyromonadaceae bacterium
GGTTCATAAAAATTACTCAGTTGCTTTTGATTACTGAAAATGTTGAATTGTTGAGCATCCGCCTTAATATTCTAATTCAGTGCGTATTATCTTTTCAACAGCCGCTCAACGCGGTAAAAACCTAAAGGGAGAATTAAAATCTTTGTTTTTCCCTTTTGGCTCATGTCCTAGATAAAAGATGTTGAGATGTTGTTGAGGTGATAAGTGGCTGATTTATACAAATAATTATTGCTTTCTCAACAATTCATCACATACCGAGTGTATCAAGGAACGATTTAGTGACGGTATAGAAGCGTCCGGTATGGCTGGTCGACGAATAACCGCCGGGCTGCATCACGTTAAGTTCCCATCTCTGATACGTCAGGGCATTGTTGACAGGATAGATTTTCCAACATTCCTGCAAAATATTCCTGATCTGAGATCTCTCTGCTTTGACGTTGGAATAGGTCAGTAGAGTAAGAATATCATTGAGGCAGAAACTCACACTCTCGTTTCCGGTCGACAGCATTATGTCGCGCAGTTGTTCAACCAACTCAAGTTCCAGACGATTCCGGTTTGAGCGAATGATGCGCTGAAGTGCCGGAGTATCGAGAATCTTGGGGTCAAACCACATTCGACTGAGTTGCCGGGAATACAAGGTCCTTCGGTTCAAGTAACCGAGGAATGCAGGTATCTCGGTTCGCAGGCGTCCGAGAAACCCGGTGTCATCATGCTTCAGTCGTTCAATCTTCCTAACCCAGTACCTCGTTTCGCCCGGATCAATGAGAACCGGAGTCCGCTCGTTGTTGGAACACATCACGAACTTGGCGAAGAAGTTGATTTCATCACGGTCTTTACCTTTCGCCTCCGCCTTGTAAGTCTTGGCTGTGCTAAGGTTCTTCAACCGCTCCGAATCCTCGCGCCGGGTCAGCAACGCTTCGTCAACCATCACAAGCAGTTTACCCGCCCAGTCGGAATTGAATTTGCTGCGGAAGTCCTCGTTGGTGTTGAACGTGGCATTATCCTCAAATACAGATTTCAGGAAATTCAGAAATGTAGTCTTACCTGTATTCCGTTCCTCCGATACCAGAAGAAGGATTGGCAACTTCTGTGTCGGTCGCAGATAGAGCAACTGGAGATAGTCAAGTCCATATTCGTACTGTTCGCCGAAGATATGCTCAACAAGCATCTGAATGTTTCGCCACGGACCCATTGAAGGCTCATGCGAGATTGGTTCATAGATGTTATAGAAACCGTTGATGTCGCGACTGTAGCCGATATGCACCGGGACGGTACAGAACCCATTGTAACGAGGTATCTGCCGCAGATACTCTTTACCAAAATCAAAACTGATGGTATTCTTCTCCCAGCGTAGCCGCTTGACACTTCTCGAACCATCCGGCTGTGGTTGCGAGGCAATTTTGTAGTAGGTTGTCCCAACCCTGATGAACGGTGTCAATTCCTGATCACCGTCCATCATTACGTCAGTATCTTCCATATTACCATCCGGATTTAGGCTGTCGGCGCATACCCGATTTCATCTCGTTAAGGATCTCGTCGGTTGATTTTGTTCCCTCGCTCGCGTGTTGTTCCTGCCATGCTATAAGTTCCGAAGGACGGAATTCAAGCATTTTGCCCACTTTATAGTGGGGCAGAATACCGTCGCGCACCATGTGGTAGATTGTGGATTTCTTGCGGCGGAGGATTTTGCAAGCCTCGTCGATACCTACAAGACGGTTGTCCGGCTCATTGGTTTTCTTGCCAAGAGCCTCTTTCACGAGAGTCTTAAGACCCTCGATTTCGCTGGCAAGACTGCTTACCAGTTCAGGCAGCGATTCAAATGAAATTTTGGATTGTTCCATAAATTTTTCGTGTTAGAATTTGCTGCAAAATTATGGGTATCGGCAATGGTGAGCCAGTGAGTGAAAAAGTTATTTATCTGATTTGTAGAGTTTCACCGCTTTTTAACATATGCCTAACTTCTTGGCAAGAGGGAATGGCAAAAGTATCTCTTTAGGGTTGACTTTCGGTATGGTGAATTTCCCGATCTCGTATGACAATTTCTTGCTGATGGTGCTAAGCGCAGAGTCGTCAAGATGCCAGACGAACTGAGATTTTAGGAAAACAGCCATATCATCATTACTGATTTTGAGTCGCCTCGCAATGTTCCAGCCGAAATGATAAATGTCGTTTGTCCTCAGATGAGAAATTCTGCGATTTACGGCAGCTGGAAGTTCCCTTTCCCCAAGAATGAACGCCTTAAGATTCTTGTCAAGAGCCATCAGTTCCTCGTTTGTGAGTACCCCTGCGAAAGTTCCGAGAGTATAGGCGATCACCTCCTTCGCTTTGGGTGTTTCAAGTGGCGAGACAGGTTTGACCGGCTCGGGTTCCGGTTCTTCGGCTTTTTCTACAGCTACTTTCTTATTCTTTCGGAATACGGCGATAGCGTGTATGCTGCGTGTCTGCGGCCAGATGAAGAAGCGCACTGCGAACTCTACTGAGAAATACAGTAGGGTAAACAGCAGAAAATTGATGAGAAGTGAGTTGATTGTTGCCGAAAGGGGAAGACCGTCTTCCGCACCGGCAAAACTGACTGAGACGGCCTTACCTGCGATGCAGATAAGCGCCACTGTTCGGATTGCATTTAAGTGTTTTTGCATACGGATAAAATTTAGTGTTCATTTTATCCTGCAAAAGTATATTAAGACGATTGCTAAAAACGAAATGTGCAACACTAATTTTATCCGATAGTGTGTATTTTTAACAGTTTGATTAAAGATGAACGACCGTGAAAGGCAATGAATATACTATTTTGTGCTATTTTATCCCATTCGGCAAAAATGGCGGAGTGAGAAAGTTTCACTCCGCCATCAACTATGCCATCGAAATCTATTTTGGCAATATTATTCTTTTATATCATATCGGGACAATTCCGTGCAACCGGATCGAACTTCCTCAATTAATTCCCTGCATCTATCCTCTGAAAGTTTGATTTTCTTGCCGACAGCAATGAAATCAGACAATCGTGGATGCCCGGTGCCGTTGACAGAAGTGGCGTGTTCTCCGTTGTAGCCTTCTGTGCAAAGGGTAAGATCGTATGCAGGAGCAAGTCGCCACCTCCAAGTCTTCAGATCATCATCCCTGACAACATAGAAACTGAAATTCTTGCAATGATCATCTTTGTTATCAGTGAGGTAATTGAACAGCATTCTGCGATACATCTGCTCGACATCTTCACGACTTTGGGTTATATATCCTGTCAATGCGAGTAGATTTGAATAATCCATAAACGGCTCACGGAGAGAAATGCACATCAATCCTCCGGCAGTGGCAGTATGAATTCGGTTGCCATTGTTGTCGATATCGAACCGCCGGGACGCGAAATATCGTCCATTGATAAGCCGGAAGTCGGGCACAATAATACCACATTTTCTTGCAACTTCATTATATCGTGCTTCTTGCAGTCCGATATCCTTCGGATCGTATGTGTGACGAAATTTGACTATCCAGTGTCCCTCATCATCTGAGAATACAGCTTTCGGTCTCGCTCCTCCGCTGTTGCCACTGTTATATAGGAGTAGTCCGGCATCTTTATCCTGCTGTTCCTTAAGCACTTCAAGTGCAATTTCCTGAAGCCTATCGAAGTCTGTTACTGCTTCTTCTTGCTCAAGGAATACGGCAGGGGAATAAGTCAAGGCTCCCATACCATTGTCGCCAACTAATGCAAGCCTATCAAGAGAAGATAGGTCTGCATCGTTTATGCCATTACGTAGCAATGCTTTATGAAGAAGATAACGACCATAACCATCGGGCAGACTGTCTTCAAAGATACCGAAATTTCCATAAAACGGTTGTGGCTTGGCAATGAATACTCCGGGCTTCAATGGCAGTTCAAGCGGCGAAATACTGAATCCGTCGGCAAGCCACGACTTATCATACTCAAAGACATTCAGGCGATTATCAGGAGTAAGTGAAAGCACTCCGACAGGTCGCCCATGAAACATAACCTTAAGCTTTTCAGTCTTCTTCATACTTTATTGCGTTTTATGTAAGCCCTTTTGTCATTACTTTTCTGACGAATCAGGTCGAGTTCTTCCATTGTGTCAAACTTGGGAGCAGAAAACAGATCCTTTATCTCAGAAGTATATCCCAGTGCCATAGCAAGTTTTATCAACGATTCAAATGCAATAAGACCTTTCTGTTCAAAGCGTGCAACAGTAGATAGCGGCACTCCTGACAGCTCGGCAATGCGCTGTCGGGTAATATTTTTCTCAACTCTACGCTTGCGGAAATTCTCCGCAACCTGCATCATAATATCATCAGGATTATCAAGCGTAAAGTTGTCTAATACGGATAATATATTATTACTTTTGTCAGATATATTCATAATACTGCTAATATTATACTACAAAGATAGCAAATTAATCTGATATGACAAAGCGTTCAGAACAATATAAATCCCTATCATTCTCTTTCTCTATGAAAAAACCGAGGCAGAGTTATCCGCCTCGATTCTTGGGTAAAGTCAGGTTATTATGTCAGCTTGATGCGGTCCACGGTGTCGCGCTTAGTGCTATCGACTAATTTTGCGTAGATTTGCGTTGTAGTTACGTTGGCATGGTCGAGCATCTTGCTGACAGTGTAGATGTCTGTTCCTGCGGCGAGCTGCAATGTCGCAAACGTATCTCTAAAACGGTGAAACGTAATACGTTTGGTGATTCCGGCTGCTGTGATCCATTTCTTCAGTGCGCCTTGTGTCATCGATCGGTTGAAACCCTTGAACACAATGCCTTTTCCTCGTTCACCACACAGCGCAAGCATTTCCGGGCTGAGAGGGTGGACTGATTCTTTCTGAGTTTTCTGAATACGGACGAACATTGACATTTCGCCAGTGGAGTCCGGGCGAATATCCTCCCAACGAAGTTTCAGAACGTCGCTGATACGCAATCCGGTGAGGATAGCGAAGAGTGAGGCCTGTTTTAAGACTGGTTTTTCGCATGGGGTAGCGGCAAGTTGCTTTACTTCGTCGGCGGTCAGAAAATTCTTTTTGACTTCCTCATATTCGATCTCCTCGATAAAGTCATTAAGATTTTCTTTCAGCAATCTTTCCTTGTATGCCGCTTTCAGCAATGCGCGGAATGTTGAGAAGTAGCCGGCGGCTGAGTTTCGGGAGATAGTTTGTTTCGGATGCCGGAGTTGCTTTGCTTTCAGAAGATAGTCGCGGAACTTGTTGCATAGCTCCACAGTCACCTCGCCGAAGGTGCATTTCCCTTTGACGAACCTTTCAAAGTGACGATAGGTAATCGTCCACTTTTCATAATGTTCCTTTGCCTTCTCCTCAAAGTATTCGAGGAAGTCTGCTTTCGGTTGCTCACGATCCATGAAACCGAACTCTTGATTTATCACAGCCTCCTGACGGCGACAGCGGATAACCTCAGCTCTCATAAGTATCGCGTCGTTGTATTCCTTCTGATACTTGCTGCGAGGATTGGCGAAGATGTAGAAACCGAGAGATTCACGACGAGACAGTTTCATAGTCTTGGGATTGCGGACTGCCGGATAGTAGTCCAGATAGAGCGACAGCCTGTCATTGCTGATCGGACGCTGGCGCAAGGTTACTTTAGAACATGTTGATGGTAACATATCTGTGCTTTTTATTTGTTGATTGATTTTTCTGCAAAACTATATAAGTGATTGACGGTGAACAAGTGAATATCAACTCACCTGTATCATTCACCGATTTTTAACTTATCTTGGGCGGCGCAAACAGCGCGTCAAGTGCCTTTCGGTCTATTCTCACATATCGACCTTCGTATGTGCGCGGAATATTATGTGTGCGGACATAATGCGAAATCTGATCGCGTGTCATATTATATCGAGCCATTGCTTCCGGCATAGTGTAATATTCCGGCTCCAACTCTGACTCAACCCCCATAGCATTGTCGAACTGTCGGCGCGAATAGAATACCTTGCACTTATCCTTACGCTTGCCAATCTTTCGCTCCGACACGAAACGATAGACAGCCTCCTTAGACATATTAAACTTTGCGCAAACTTCCTCGACCGAATACCATTCCTCCTCGGCAACTTCTGTAGGCTGTTTATCGTCAAGAGCTTTATCAATATGCTTCCGGCTCCAGAGCGTTTTTCCTCTGACTACAGTTTTCGGAATGTTCCGCTCCTTAGCCATCTTGAATAGCCACGAATTACTGATACCGAATTTCTCCA
>CAMWIF010000172.1 GCA_947174225.1 uncultured Porphyromonadaceae bacterium
GGGGCTGAGATTATACCCTGTGAACTTGACGCGGTTAGTACCGACGTAAGGACTTGTTGATAGCTCTCAGTGGCTGCATCCCTCATAATATCAGGTCGATATGAAAGTTTTCTTGAATCATAAGCCGGTAGAATTAACCGGCTCTGAACAGACAGTACACACCCTGCTTGAGAAAGAGGGTCTTTTCAAGCCGGGTATTGCCGTAGCTATAAATAATAAGGTTGTACCTCGTAAGGATTGGGGGCATACTCTGCTTCAAGACGATATGAAACTTACAATTATTCATGCAGTCTGTGGTGGATAATGAAAATTTATTATGTGACTCCCGAAATACCGTTAGACGGTGAAGGAGAATTGCTCTCGTCGATGATTGAGGCGGGTGTGGAACGTGTGCATTTACGCCATCCAAACCGGAGCTTCGACGAGGTGAGAAGTATTATAAATTCCGTGCCTCAAGATATGAGAGGGAGGGTAATGTTGCATGATTACCATCGGCTGGCTCTCGATTATGGGTGTGGCATACATCTCAACCGAAGAAACCCGGTAAAACTTTCAAATTATCATGGGAAGGTAAGCTGCTCGTGCCATTCTCTTGTGGAGGTAAGCAATTCTAAAGTAGATTATTGTTTCCTAAGTCCCTTTTTTGATAGCATTTCCAAGTCAGGATATAAGGCAGGTGAATTCGATGTGAGTTTATTGAAAGAATTGCTATATAAAAAGAATATCGTGGCGTTAGGGGGTATAACGCCGGATAAGTTTGAATCTCTCAGGTCATTAGGATTCTCCTCAGCGGCATTGTCCGGTTATCTGACGGGTGAGGGAACTTCTATGGAAATAATTAAAAGACTACATATATGCTTCAATTCATAACACATAAAACTGCTCGATATGATGAAATTGAAGGAGCGGTCAAAGCCTTGGAGGGCGGTTGCCGCTGGATTCAGTTGCGTATGAAGGATGCGTCTGTCGATGTGGTGGAAAAGACCGTACGCCAGCTTCTGCCTGTATGCCGCCAGTATGGGGCTAAACTCATATTAGATGACCATGTGGATCTTGTAATCCCGACAGGAGCTGACGGTGTGCATCTCGGCAAAATGGATCTTCCTGTGGCGGAGGCTCGTAAAATATTGGGCGAGGAGTATATTATCGGCGCCACAGCCAATAATTACGGCGATATTATCAAAGCCATAAAAGAGGGAGCCGATTATATCGGACTTGGACCCTATCGCTATACCACCACAAAGAAGAAACTTAGCTCTATTTTGGGATTAGAAGGTTATCACTCAATACTTGAAAAATGCCATGCTAATAATATTCACATTCCTATAGTGGCAATAGGGGGCATAACTTTAGATGATATTGAGCCACTGAAACAGACCGGAATTTTGGGCGTGGCTGTCTCCGGTTGTGTCCTTTCTGCTGATGATCCTTCAGACTATACCCGTAAACTTCTTGAAGCACTTGATAAGGACAGTATGGTAGGTGGCATTGAAACCAAGCTGTAAAACGGTGGTCAAGGAATTCCATTATTAACTATAAATTTACATTAAAAACGTATGAAAGAATTGATTATAGGAAATAAACCGTTCACTTCCCGGCTCTTTATGGGCACAGGGAAGTTCAGATCTAACAAGGAGATGAGAGATGCCATAATCGCCTCAGGCAGTCAGCTTGTGACAGTGGCGATGAAACGTATCGATATGGCTGATCCGGAAGATACTATGCTCCAGAGCATAGTGACTTCCGGTGTCAGTCTCCTGCCCAACACCTCCGGAGTGAGGAATGCCGAAGAGGCGGTTTTGGCTGCCCAGCTCGCCAGGGAGGCATTTGAAACCGATTTTATAAAACTTGAGATTCATCCTGATCCGAAATATTTGTTGCCTGACCCGGTAGAGACATTAAAAGCCACTGAGCAACTTGCAAAAATGGGTTTTGTGGTGTTGCCCTATATTCAGGCTGACCCCGTATTGTGTAAACGTCTTGAAGAGGTGGGTACAGCGGCTGTGATGCCATTGGGCGCCCCGATAGGCACTAACAAGGGTCTTGTGACTCGTGAGCTGTTGTCAATTATCATTGAGCAGAGCAGGGTGCCTGTGGTTGTGGATGCCGGTATCGGCGCACCGTCGCATGCTGCTGAAGCTATGGAGATGGGTGCTGATGCGGTGCTGGTCAATACGGCTATCGCCGTGGCAGGCGATCCTGTTGAGATGGCAGAAGCATTTAAATTGGCGGTGATAGCAGGGCGTCAGGCCTACGAGGCAGGATTGGGTGCCGTGGCACGTCATGCCCAGGCATCAAGTCCCCTCACCTCATTTCTTGACTGAGGCCGCTCCACTCCATTAAGACAGAATTTTTAGCTGAAATAATCGCTGAGGAATATTGATATGTTTTCAGAAGTTTTATCCCAATATGATTGGGATTCAACCCGGCAGGCAATTGAATCAAAGACCGAGCACGATGTTTTAAGAGCTTTGTCGAAAGAGCGCCTGTCAGTCGATGATTTTATGGCCTTGGTTTCTCCGGCGGCTGCCCCGTTTCTTGAAGAGATGGCACATCGTAGCCGAGAGATAACGCTCAGACGTTTCGGACGTACGGTCTCAATGTACATACCTATGTATATAACCAATTCTTGCACCAACTCATGTGTATACTGTGGATTCAACCGACATAATAAGTTCGACAGGGTTATCCTTACTCCCGAGCAGATAGAGCGCGAATGTAGGGCGATTAAAGAATTAGGCCCGTTTGACAATCTCTTGATAGTAACCGGAGAGAATCCGAAAGTGGCTGGTGTGGATTATTTAGAGTGTGCCCTGAGAATATGTAGACCGTATTTCAATAATCTCTCTATTGAAGTGATGCCCCTAAAGAGTATAGAGTATGCACGGCTCATTGCATCTGGATTAAACGGAGTGGTATGTTTCCAAGAGACGTACAACCGTTCAAGATATAAAGTGTATCATCCGGCTGGAATGAAGTCAAATTTTGAATGGCGTCTCAACGGTTATGATCGTATGGGGCAAGCCGGAGTGCATAAAATAGGGATGGGTGTTCTGATCGGTCTTGAAGACTGGCGTACAGATGTAACTATGATGGCTCGGCATCTGAAGTATCTGCAACAGCATTATTGGCAGACTCGTTTCAGTGTTAATTTTCCCCGTATGCGACCTGCGGAAGGTGGTTTTCAGCCTAATGTGGTGATGACAGATAGGGAGCTGGCTCAACTGACTTTTGCGTTTAGAATCTTCGATCCGGATGTCGATATTTCCTATTCTACACGTGAAAGTCCGGAGTTCCGAAATAATATGATGTCACTTGGAGTGACATCGATGAGTGCCGGATCGAAAACTGATCCGGGAGGCTATTCCGTATATCCACAGTCTCTTGAGCAGTTTGCTGTGAGTGACGAGCGCAGTCCGGAAAAGGTGGCAGCTGAGATACACCGGATGGGCTATGAGGTGGTATGGAAAGACTGGGATAGATCTTTCGACTGATTCTGAAGTGTCTATTGAAAAACTAATATGTATATGGTTGATCTGCGATATTCTCGTCAGATAATGTTGGAGGAGATTGGTGAGGAGGGTCAAAAGCGGCTTGCCTCATCATCTGTGCTGATTGTAGGCTTAGGTGGACTTGGCTCAATTGTAGCGTCTTATCTCAATGGTGCCGGAATCGGGAGAATCGGATTGGTCGATAATGATAAGGTGTCACTGTCAAATTTACATCGACAGATTTTGTACACCGAGGCTCAAGTGGGATTGTCTAAGGCCACTTGTGCGGCAGAGTTCCTCTCAGACCGTTGTAGGGCTACACGGCTTACAGCATATGATGAATCTTTGCAGCCTGCCAATGCGGACAAGCTCGTGGCAGAGTATGATGTGGTGGTAGATTGCACTGATAATTTCTTCATCCGCTTTCTTATTGACGACACTTGCCGGAAACTAGGGAAGTTTTGGGTATATGGAGCTATAGGTGAATTTGAAGGTCAGGTAGCTATATTCGACGGAAGGTCAGATAAACGCTTCACTGATCTGTATCCTGAGCGGGATTTCCTTTGTAGTCTCCCAAAGGCAACTTCCGGAGTGGTCGGACCGCTTCCGGGAGTGGTCGGAGCCATTCAGAGTCTTGAGACAATAAAGCTTATTGCCGGAGTTGAGGGTGCGCTTATAGGGAAACTATTTACCATTAACCTTTTAACATTTGAAACAAATTTAATTAACTTTTAAATTATCTCATTATGGGAAAAGCATTTGATGAATATGCCGAGGAATATGACTCCTGGTTTCTGTCTAACCCCAATGTGCTTGAATCAGAAGCCAAACTTGTGGCGTCCACCCTCAAAGGGTGTAATAACATATTGTCCGTGGGTTGTGGCAGCGGGCTGTTTGAAAAGATACTCGCCCAGGATTACGGTATAATTATTAAGAACGGGATTGAGCCTTCCGATGGTATGGCTAAGATAGCGCGTAAACGCGGATTGACCGTGACGGAGAATACTGCTGAAGAGGCTGACTATGGCGATGGAGAGTTTGATGCCATATTGTTCAATGGCTCTCCCAGTTATATCTCAGATTTGAAATCGGTTGTGCGTAAAGTCTATGATTCCTTGGCTCCAGGGGGACGTATCATATTGATTGATGTGCCGAAAGAGAGTTCTTATGGACTGTTGTATAATCTTGCTAAGGCAGTCGGCACTTGGCATCATCCCTTGCTTGAGGGTACTTTTCCGCCCTCTCCTTATCCTATTGAATTTGTAAATGTGGCTAATTGGCGCACGACCAAAGAGAAGGTGGAGACGCTTGAGCAGGCAGGGTTTAAGAATTTGGAATTTATGCAAACTTTGACATGCCATCCGCTCTATTCTGAGGCCTCCGGTGAAGAGCCGACAGAAGGTTATGACAAGGGAGACTATGTTGCTGTGACAGGATATAAGCTATGAAGTGGAGTGCTGAGGCTTGGAGTGAGATCACTCCCATATTCGATAAGATACTTTCCTTGCCTTTCATAAAGGAATTGACTGCCGGAACTTTACCGAAGAATAAATTCATTTTTTATATGGAGCAGGATTCAATCTACCTGAGTTCATATGTGCAGGTGTTAAGTCATATTGCCTCACGTATGCCTTGGGAAGATTTCAGGAGCCAACTGCTTGAATTTGCTGTTGACGGAATAAATGTGGAGAAGGCTATACATCACACTTTTTTAGCCGGAGAATCAAAAGACGATACTATGGCAACTCCGACCACTCTCTTATACACCTCTCTGCTTAAGGCACAGGCTTACTCTCCGATTGAGGTGGAAATGGCATCGGTGTTGCCTTGCTTTTGGGTTTATCAACGGATTGGTGAGACTATTCTTGCCAATGCTCATTTGGAAAGTAACACTTACAGGAAATGGATTGAAACTTATGCTGACCGACGATTTGCTCTGTCTACGCAAGCTGCAATCGATATATGCGATAAGCTTGCTTCGGAGGCTACTCCGGAAATAAGAAGAGAGATGACCCATATTTTTATTATAGCTACGAAGATGGAGATGCTGTTTTGGCAGTCGGCATATAATTTGGAAGAATGGAAAATATGAAAAGATATCATAGGGTACTTTCGATAGCCGGAAGCGATCCGAGCGGCGGAGCGGGACTACAAGCTGATCTCAAGACTGTTTCAGCCTTGGGGTGCTACGGTATGACAGCTGTTGTGGCTGTTGTGGATGAGAATACGGTAGGTGTCATCGGAGTGCATCCAATCCCAGTAGATTTTGTAAAGGGTCAGATACGCTCTTGTCTGGATGATATTGGAGCTGACGCTGTGAAGATAGGGATGCTGCACTCATCGGAACTTATCTTGGCGGTGCGTGATACTCTTGCTGACTATGAGATACCCGGAGGCATTGTGTTGGATCCGGTTATGGTGGCCACTTCGGGAGATCCTCTTCTGCAACCGGATGCAGTCATTACCCTTAAAACGGAACTTATGCCGATGGCTCGTGTTATAACACCTAACATACCGGAGGCGGAAATACTTCTTCAAAAAAGGATTGAAAAAGGTAGTGAGCTGAAAGAGGCGGCTGTGGAGTTATCGAAGTGTTGCGAGACATCGGTATTGCTCAAAGCCGGTCA
>CAMWIF010000173.1 GCA_947174225.1 uncultured Porphyromonadaceae bacterium
GTTCCAGGGAAGAACATTGACAGTCAGGTTGGCAGCCCCGTCAAAATACAACTCTATTGGAAGATAGGTATTTCGTGCGATTGCCTGATGTTCTACGTCACCATCCTTGATGTTGAGGATATTGTATTTGGTTATCTGTGGTTCTGCATCATCCTCTTGGGTCTTCTTCAAGGACGCGGTAAGCCATGTGCCATTGCTGAGTTGGACACCAACTTCGTAGTACTTCCCAGACTCAAGAATTGACTCAGGAAAATAAATCGGAGAAGTTATTGCGCGTGGTTGTCCGTTCGCCGGTTTCTTTATCTCAACGTCCAAATCATCTATAAGATAGGTGACAGTGCGGTTAGTGGCAGGAGTAGCGAAGGTCGTGACATAAGCCTCTTTTGGTAAAGAAGAGGCAGGGCGATCATTCGTTGTATATTGAATAAGGGACTTTTTGGAAGGAGAATATTCAGTTGCATTAGGAAAGACATATTCTGTTGTGCCTACACCGCTTAGAGAAATAGCCTTGATGTAGGTGTTCTCTATTCCATCACCCTCAAAGTTAGCACTGGTATTCAAATAGAAAACAGCTTTAGCAGCCGCACGTGTCAAAAAGAGATGCGAATAGAATTGATCATCGACTTCATCAGTTCTTTTCACTTCCAAATCAAAAAATTCCGTAAGAGGAAGCCTACGAGAAGGTGACGGAGAGAATAGGCCACCACCATATCCCTTTATCTCATCCATAGAAGACGTCAGACCAGGTACCGATACAGTCCAATTAGAAAGAGAAGAAAGATCAACTTCTTTACCTTCTTCATCTTGTTTAGTAGCCTTGAAAGAATCGAGGAAAGCAGTCGGAGTTTCAAATCCATCGGGTGCTGAAGGAAGGAACTTCTCGTTAGCAACCAGGTATATTCTTTTCATCTCATTTGCTATGACCTTGAATTCCAGGTCATCATGAATTGGACGACCCTGATCATTAGTCATAACCAAACGATTAGCCTCTATTATTCCTGTGGTGGCCGTTCCAGATGTTTCGTCTTTAACTTCAGTAAGATTACGTACAATAATGACACGGAGAGTACTGACTTTTTCAAAATCACCTATAGGTTCGTCATAACGATCTGGGGCATTTTCGTCGGTAACTTCGTCATCTTCGGCACGTGTTCCAAAAGTTTCTTCATCCATAGATACTTGAAGACATAGAGTCAGCATATCCGGAGTAGTACCCGG
This sequence comes from uncultured Porphyromonadaceae bacterium, assembly GCA_947174225.1. Lineage (GTDB taxonomy): Bacteria > Bacteroidota > Bacteroidia > Bacteroidales > Muribaculaceae > Lepagella. The sequence goes on from CAMWIF010000173.1 coordinate 1,219, forward strand.
AGTTTCCGGGCCATCCGGAACACACGGATCATCGGAATGATGACATCCGCTACATATCAGGCATACTCCGGCAACCAGAGCAATTACCTTGTATTTTATTGATTGGAATATCATAATCCGAATTCTGTATTATTAATACGTACTACCCAGTCATTGATTTCGATAACGGTATTAAGCCATATGCCTCCTTGTAGGAAGAACAGCATCTTCCAACGACTTTCACGATCGAGGAATTCCTGAGCGGGCATACTTGCATATGCCTCACTCTTCATAAGGAGAAGATAGTTGTTAAGAGGTATGTCGATCACCTTATGTCCATCAGATTTACGAGTTATAACAAGGCGCGGAGAATTAGTGGTAACAAGGCGAGGGAAACTCATCTCAGCGAAAGCAACGGTAGCTTCTCCACCGTCATCAGGAAGTTCTCCGGGACTTGCGTTGCCACGTGCCCATGGGAGATACTCCACAGTTCTGGTTGGAATCACATCATTGTTCCAAGCCATCAATATATTGTCATCAACAACCTTAAAATCAAAATCTGCCTCGTCTATTCTTGTGCCATCAACCTGTTGGAGCATTACCCGAAGGTTATTGGTATCTTTCATCATATAGACAGTGGATTCGTTATATTCCATATCAGACTGTTCGATAGTCACTTCCTGACGACCGTAGAATAATGGATGCAGATAAGTCCCTATGGGCTGCGTCAGGCTCGTCATGTTAAGCTCAACTTGAAGCTGATCCATTCTAATTGACGACGGAGAAGAAGTGAACGAGAATGAAGACTGTTCACATTCCAAACCGCCATATGCAATCACATTGTAGGTGCCCGGAGCGAGATCAACTATCATACGATAGTTCTCATCAGCAAGTTCAGAAGTTGAGTTAGTCCGAGTTGTCACATAGTTACCATTGCTATCGTAGAAAAGGACAGTCAAACAATCTACTTGCGATGGGAAAGCATTTGCGAACTCCATATTATAATCGTATACGAAGCGTAGACGGACACCCTGGGGACAAGGCTGCAAATCTTCATGTAGACGGTCACATGAAGAGAATGACAGCACTGCCCCTGTGAGCATTGTAATTGTTAAAGCCCTTTTGAGAGAATCTGAAAAAGATCTGATTTCCATATCTTGTCTATAATTTTTTTGTGATTCGGGAGGGGGTTAGACCTCCCGAACCTGTCCTTTCGGATAGAATCTTATGCGTGTCGCAACACGCATAAGATTCTTAAATAGTAGTATTCAGTTTAGAACTGGATGCTGTTGAGACGAACCACCCAAGGAACAATCTCCATACGCACGTCGAGATAAATCTCATCAGATTCGTCGGGAGTGTTAGGAGTTGGGTTATTAGGATCGTTCTCAGGAATACGAGGGTGACCGAGACGAGCAATCTTATCAATTGAGAGCTTGTAGACATTGTTGCGGACAACATCAAACTCCATCGGACCCATAGAACCGTTGCGACCGTTATCATTGTGACGGTTCCAATAATAATAGTAGCAATAATATCCAGCACCATAATCATCATCCTCTGAAGATTGGTAAATAGCAATTCCGGCATCTGTTACAGCCTTACGCATTGCTATTAATTTCTCGGAAGCACCTTCACCGGTAGCTTCATCTGCTATTTCTTTACCATTTAAAGCCCACTGACTCCAAGCATAGTTTGCACTCTTTAGATATGCCTGATAGGCTTCACCGTCAGGATCTGCAAGAGCGGCTGTCCACTCGGGATCGTTAATCTCAACGGACTCACCCTCTGAATCAATATACACCATATGATAAGTTTCGCCTGTTCCATCATTGTTCTTATCATCAACATAGGTTGGGATAGGACCATTCTCACCAAAGACAGCTTGGAATAGGCTACTTGAACGGTTGATTTCCACTACGCCTGCAGTGCTAATAGTCACTGCTTCCTGAATAGCAGCCTGACGTATATGACGCCAACCCATATAGAGATGACCATGGAAGTAGTAAAGGATGGGATCCTCTTTTGAATTCCCCTGAAGTTTGTGGGTTTCTCCGTTATAGGTAAAAGGTTGTCCATTAAGACAGTTAGCGAGATTCTTGATATTACCTGCATTCCATGCCTCTTCATAGTAACCTGGGTTCTCTGAATCAACAAGAGTACTGCCAAGAAGTTTACCTTTGAATACAACACCGGTAGAGATACCATTCATCTGTTGACCGGTATAGGTACCACCGTTCAACTCTTTAGCAGGATTAGAAGGAATAAGATTTTCAGTCACATAGCGCCAAATATGGTATTCACCCGGTTTTGCATCCGCCACTCCGGGCTTAGTATAATTATCCGAAGTCCCCTTAAGAACATCAGAAACCTTGACTACATCCCAACGAGCAGAACTACTCATCACGTCATTGTTGAATCCACCTTCATTATCAAAAAATGCAAAATTGAAGTAGGTTGAAAAATCATTCATTATTGGATTACCACCAAACTCCTTTGCATAAGGTCCAACTACATAGTTACCACCTGAATAAGCTCCATTGGTACCTCTTGACCAAGCCAGCTCTCTACCACAAAGAGTAACGTCAGTTGGCATACCATTAGCACTAACACGAGGTAAATAGTAGAATTTATTACACATATTCACTAAGCACATCTTCTGAATTGCTACATCGACAATAGGCTTTGTTTGGTCGAAGTCGCCATCCTGTTTAGTATTCAGAAGTACATTGTACCTATTGTTTCCAAGTTCAGAACCATCCTTGAAGTCGAAACGAGCAACTGAACGTTCAACAAGAACTGAGCCTCGATCTTTATGCACCCTATCTGAATTGTCAACTGATGTGATACCCTCAGCGCTATTCTCTGCGGAAAGATGGAAAGGAGTTTCTACAGAAGAGAAGTTTTCACAATCAAGGAGGTACTGGGGGAGCTCACGTTTCGCAAGATCAACATTGTTCATCAAGAATGAATTTGTACCCCATATTCCTATGTTCTTACTTTGGGTAGCATCAGTAGTCTGAAGCACTTCACACGTAGAATTAATCCATGAAGCAGACCCAAATGCAACATGATCAGGATTATCCTCATTGAACATATTTAAGAGTTCTGTTGTTGGATTTGCAAAAACAAAGACATAAACCTCCGGAAGTTTCGCTGTATTGTCATCATTGGACTCAGCGTCCCCTGTAACCCCATATACCTCATAAAAATTATTAAGATTTTCTTTTTGGAGTTTTGCTGTGGCACGATAAGCTTTATTCTCTACATTTCCAGCCTGCGTTGTTGCTATACGATTACTGGGTACTTCTCCAGCTACAAGAAAACCATACTCCTCAATATTAATATCTTTCCCCGTATCATTATCTTTCACTGTCTTGGATTCAGTAGCAGCAAGCACAATAAGTGCAGAACTTACGAAGTTCTCACCGGGTAAACCGACTTCTGTACCATCGGAACTTTGACCGCCTAAGCCATCGTCTCCATTTATAGTTTGACTACGGGTTCCTGTAGCACCTGTTGGCATCTTGAAGTCTACCGCAAGATAGACACCACCCGAGGTCTCATCAGTGTTGAGCAAACCCTGATTTTTCTTTTGATCCAACGTATCGTCGGAACATGCGCCGGCTAAAAGAAGTGCCATAGCCGATAGCGCACTGAAAAGAAGATTTTTTCTCATGTTGTAAAATTAGTTAATAATTTATTTATAAAATTTTTACTCTTTCAATTTCAATCATTTCACTCAGGTTGCAGGAAAGTAACTCCTCCCTTGTATTTGCGGATCTTTTCTATACTGTCGATCACCTTACCGGACTTTGCCGAGGGAAGTTTATCCAAGTATTTCATTGCTGTATCATAGTCGCCTTGACGAGCATAGAAGACACCCCAAGCATAGTCGACATCCTCTCCCTTACCTGCACGTTGCAGGAGCTGACGGGCACGCTCAAAATCACCGCGACGCATAGCTGAATTGGCAGCGTTGAGATTGGCGACAGGCTCCTCAGGATACATTCTCACAGCGATGTCAAACACCTCATCATATTCCGGCGATCCGACAGGATAGGAATTGGCAGCCGCATAGAACTCATCAAGACTGAGGTTCTGGGGACGTGTCAGCATCACTGACTTGATCTCCTCAACATCCGTAAACTTCTTGATATTGTACTTCACGAGATAGTCGGTATGGCGAAGTCTGGGATATACGTATTTAAGGAGTTCGGCATATTCTTTGGGAAATAGCTGGCGGAAACGGTCGTTACGCTTCTCAATGGGATAATCAGAATCTATGAATTCCACCATTGCAGCGGCGTTGGGATAAGCCTCTTTCTCTATAGCCTCACGCAGACCTGCCCAATCCTCAGGCACGGAATTTGTTATGAATGTACTTGCCGGGAAACTGTAGAGCTTGCGCACATACTCCTTCAAAGCCTCGGTACGTCCCTTGGCAAGGCGCACATTATTCTGATAGGGACCTTCCGGAGAGGCATAACCTGTAAGCGTAATTGTCTCGATTGTGGCGTCGGGATTATTGCGCACCGTGTCAATAGAGCTGGTTATCTTCCGAAGCTCCACAGGGTTATTCATATAGTCAGGATAAATCTCGGTACGGTTTACCGGAAAATTCACATACGCACGTCCTTCAAGCACGTACTCCTTTTCCAAAGTCACAGGAGGCTCAACATATTCCAAGTCAGCCTCAAGCACAGGAGGCACAAATTCAAGTTTCGCAAGGGGATCCCGCGTATCGCCCACAGGTTTTCCGCAGCAAGTGGAGGCAACGGCACGTATTTCCACCGTAGAAGATGCCATCCAGTCTTGCCAGGGAAGAGTCACTGAATAAGGAATCGCCTGATCAGAGCCGCCATAGTAAAGGTTATCCGTATTATTGCTTGAGCGAAGGG
>CAMWIF010000174.1 GCA_947174225.1 uncultured Porphyromonadaceae bacterium
TGAGGAATGCAACGCCCGGAACCGAAACGGATTCATAATGCGTCAGATTGACGGTGAATATAGCTTCAACGGGCTACACGTCGGTCCTAAAGTTGCCCTACCCTCCCGTGCGGAGCTGCATCGTCAACTCGGACCTAACCCCTCCCCTGCGGCAATCCGTGAGCTTTCCTATCATTTGCTCCGAGAGGAGATTGCCCGACAAACAGGTATGAGCGTTACCAAGGCAGCTTCGGCTATCGGCAATATGCTCGACTGTGTGCCACACGAGGATATTTCCGGCTACGTCTATATGGTGCCAAACTGGGCACACAAATGGTTCCGGCACCGTGGCTACGTGTCCCGAATCCTCTCCGACTGACTTCCAAATCGCCTTACTTCATTTGACCAATCTCCGCACTCTCCCCCTCACCTACCATAATCCCTCACTCATAAATCACCGCAACTATGGAATCAATATTTGACATCCTCTACAATCTCCTTGACGGTATCTTCGGCAACTCAAAAGATGACGACGAAGACGACGACCTCATATAAACCCCAACGTTTCAGAATGACACCTTAACCTCTCTCTATAATACAATCATAATCTATTTTTGACTTTGCTGCTAAAAAATAAATCGTTAACTTTGCAGTTAATCACATAGGGAGGAATGGTTTATTCCTTTCTCTTTATGTGGTATGCGTATATTCTATATGATAGCCATATATTCTATGCGGTATTCATATAGTTTATATGGTATTTGTATATTTGCTCGTTCCATCTTTTTTATTTCGGATTAACCTGACATTTTATGCTAAAGAAATTAAGACAGACTGTGGCAGTCATCAGTATTATACTGGTCACGTTGCTCTTCCTTGACTTCACCGGCACAGCTGCCGCCTGGTTCGGTTGGATGGCTAAAATCCAATTCCTCCCGGCTGTGCTTGCCCTTAACGTAGGAGTCATCATCGGACTCATAGTCCTCACTTTGGTATTCGGAAGAATCTACTGTTCGGTGATTTGTCCGCTCGGTATCATGCAAGACGGTTTTGCGTGGTTCGGGAAGAAGGCGAAGAAACACCGCTACTTCTATTCCCCGGCAAAGAATATCCTGCGCTACGTGCTTCTTGCCCTGATGGTCGTGGCTATCATTGTCGGCATCGGTTCATTCGTGGCACTCCTCGCTCCCTACAGTGCCTACGGACGAATCGCGCAGAGTCTTCTCTCCCCCATAGGTATATGGGCAAACAACACGTTTGCAACTTGGGCTGAGAAAATGAATAGCTATGCCTTCTATAATGTGGATCTCTGGATGCGCGGCACTGTCACCCTCGTCGTGGCTATAGTAACCCTCGTGGTGCTTGGTTTCCTCGCTTGGCGCAACGGACGCACTTATTGCAACACTATCTGCCCCGTGGGTACGGTTTTGGGTTTCCTTTCAAGATTCTCTTGGCTGAAACCGGTGATCGACACCTCCAAATGCAACAGCTGCGGCTTGTGCGCACGCAACTGCAAGGCGGCTTGCATCGACAGCAAGAACCATACCATTGACTATTCCCGTTGCGTCACCTGCTTCGACTGCATCGGCAAATGCCATAAGGGTGCCATCTCCTATTCACGAACAATACCCTCCCTCAAAGGTGGAGTGCAGCCGATAACTGCTGATCATCAGGAGGCTCCAGATACCGACCGCCGTAAGTTCCTCACCGTAGCCGGTGCCGTGGCTGTGACCGCTGCCGTGCAGGCAGAGGAGAAGTTTGTTGACGGTGGTCTCGCCACCATCATAGATAAGAAAGCACCGAAACGCGCCACCAAGATTGTGCCCCCCGGAGCGTTGAGCATCAATAATCTCGCACAGCACTGTACAGCTTGTCAGCTCTGTGTGGCATCTTGTCCTAACGGTGTGCTGCGTCCCTCCTCCGATCTCATGTCGCTTATGCAACCTGAATCGTCATACGAGCGTGGCTACTGCCGACCGGAATGTACCCGCTGCTCCGATGTATGCCCTACAGGTGCGATACGCCCCATAGACGTAGCCGATAAGTCATCAATACAGATAGGTCACGCCGTGTGGGTACGTGACAACTGTATACCATTGACTGACGGAGTGTCGTGTGGAAACTGTGAACGTCACTGCCCGACAGGAGCCATCACAATGGTTCCCTCCCAAGCCGACGATGAAAACTCACCTAAGATTCCGGTTGTCAACACTGAGAAGTGCATCGGTTGCGGCGCGTGTGAAAACCTCTGCCCTGCCCGACCCTTCAGTGCCATATATGTGGAGGGACACGAAAGACATCGTATAATCTAAACACCCGAACAGAATGAAAAATAAGAATATATCCCGTCGTGATTTTCTCCGTCGTCTCGGATTGGGCGTCGGAGTTACTGGTCTCGCTCTGTCCGGGTGCGACCGTGCCGCAAACAAGCCGACCGACGGCAACGCCAAAAGCATTGAAGGCATTTCCGAAGGCTCAATGACCTATCGCACCAATCCCAAAACCGGAGAGAAGGTGTCTATACTCGGTTACGGCTGTATGCGCTGGCCTACCATACCCTCCGGAAAGGATGACGGTGAGGATGTGATCGACCAAGAGACCGTTAACCGTCTTGTGGATACTGCAATAGCCCACGGTGTGAATTACTTCGATACGTCGCCGGTATATTGCAAGGGTAAGTCGGAGGAAGCCACGGGTATTGCTCTCTCCCGTCACCCACGCGATTCCTACTTCATCGCCACAAAGATGTCGAACTTCGCCAAGCAGACTTGGGACAGGGAATCATCAATCAATATCTACCGCAATTCACTCAAGGAGTTGCAGACCGATCATATCGACTATATGCTGCTCCACGCCATAGGGGGTGGAAGTGATGCTATGCAAGAGTTTAATGCCCGCTTCATCGACAACGGCATTCTCGACTTCCTTATGGCAGAACGTGAGGCAGGACGCATAAAGAACCTCGGTTTCTCTTATCACGGCGACATCGCAGTGTTTGACTGGGCTCTTGCCAACCACGATAAGTATAAGTGGGATTTCGTGCAGATCCAGCTTAACTATCTTGACTGGAAACATGCCCGCCAACTCAATCCCCGTAACACCGACAGCGAATATCTCTACGGTGAACTGGCAAAGCGTGGCATACCGGCGGTGATTATGGAGCCACTGCTTGGAGGACGTCTCTCGAATGTACCTGACCATGTGGCAACGCGACTCAAGCAGCGCGACCCCGACAGCAGTGTGGCATCCTGGGCATTCCGTTACGCCGGCACTCTTCCCGACGTGCTGACGGTGTTGAGCGGTATGACTTATATGGAGCATCTTGAGGATAATATACGCACCTACTCACCTCTGAACCCCCTTACGGAGGAGGAGACACAGTTTCTGTATGACACTGCCGACCTGATGGTGCAATACCCGACGGTAGCGTGCAACGACTGCAAATACTGTATGCCTTGTCCTTACGGCATAGACATACCGGCTATCCTGCTTCACTACAACAAGTGTATCAACCAAGGAAATGTGGCTACCAACCGACAGTCGGAAAACTATGCCAAAGCCCGACAAGCCTTTCTTGTGGGTTACGACCGCTCCGTGCCTAAGCTCCGTCAGGCAAGCCACTGCATAGGCTGCAACCAGTGTTCCCCCCATTGTCCGCAATCAATAGACATACCGAAGGAACTCCACCGCATAGACCGCTATGTGGAGAGCCTTAAACAAAACAAAGACTTCTCCGAAGCCTGATAAACAAACATTCGGAGAAGTCCTTTACAGTGATTACGTCAGATAAGTTTCTGTCAAAGTAAGATTCTACGCTCCTCGCCTACCGTGATAGGCGACGCATGTCCTGAAAGAAGTAGGGTGTCGTCGGGGAGTGTGAGAATCTTATTTATGATTGATTCCTCAAGCATCCTGCGGTTACCGCCGGGGAAATTTGTCAAGCCGGGACCGTGCTGATAAAGAAGATCACCCACGAATGCCGCACTCTCCTCAGGTGAATAATAGGTCACAGAACCGGGTGTATGCCCCGGAGTATGTATTACCTTCAGATAAAATCCTGAGTTGGCTTTCAGTCTGATTATCTCCCCGTCATACAGTTCCTCATAGTGAGGCACTGTAATCGGATTGCCGTAGTTACCGCTGAGATTCAGATATGGATCGGTAAGGTAAGGTGCATCCTGAGGATAGATATAGATTGGTGCCGCAAGCCTTTCCCTTAGAACCTCTGCTGCTCCTATATGGTCGATATGACCATGTGTGAGCAGTATTTTTTCTATGGTCCAGCCATTACGTACGATTACATCGTATATCAAGCCAGCCTGTGCCCCCGGATCTATAAGGAATCCCGACTTGCTGTGAGCGTCGATATAGAAATAGGTGTTTTCGGTGAATACACCCGTCACTTGCAATTCCTTAATCATAATATGCCTCCTTTATTGTGAGTTATAGAAGCTTAATACCGGTTTATAGAAGCTGGCATCCGTCAGGCCCGCACTGGTGAGGTCTTTCTCCCTCATGCTTTTCAGCGGCTGCCTTCTCCTGCTTACTCATCTCGCGGCGAAGTGCCGACTTGAAACCGTCGGTGCTCAAAGCACCCGGCACAGCGAAACCGCCATTGAATACAATGTAAGGTACACCGTGTACACCACGCATCATAGCCTCACGCTCGTCAAAGCGTACCTCATCGTTATATTTGTCAGAGTCGAGCACCTCTTTCACATCCTCTTCCTTCATACCTACGCCTACAGCCTTGTCGAGAAGCACTTTATGGTCAGCAAGAACCAGATTCTCTACGAAATAAGCTTTGAAAAGAGCTTCGTTGAGACGCCCAACAGTGTCACGATCATATTTTGCCTCTGCGAGTTTCATAAGGCGGTGAGCATCGCGTGTGTTGGAGTATTGGGTGGTAGCATAATTGAAGTCGATACCCAAATCTCTTCCCAAAGACGAAATCTGCTCAATCTGCTCTTTCGCACCTTCGAGAGAGAGACGATACTTCATTGCGAAACGCTCGGGAGTGGACGATACCACCTCCTTAGAAGCTGAGGGGTCAAGTTCGAAAGCCCTGAAATCAATTACAACGTCGTCCTTTATGCCGAGTTCTTCAATAGCATTCTGCAGGCGGGTTTCACCGATATAGCAGTACGGACATGCAAAGTCGCTCCAGATTGTGAGTGTGATCATAGTTGTTTTTCCTTTCTAATTAATTGGTTTTGTGTTTTATTTCAATTAGTCACAGTGTTTTATCTTGCTCTCTTCAATAGAAGGTAAAATCCTTCAATGAAGGATTATTGGTTTATTACTTTTTTCAATATTTCTGTAAAGATAGCCAAATTCTTAGGGGTTGTAAGGTCGAGCAGTGCCTTATGTCGAATGTTTGCCACTTCCATAACCTTAGGTTCAATCTCTCTACCCTTCTCCGTGAGAAATACCCTCAGGCATTTATGGCTGACACTTTCAGTACGCACCAATCCTTTCTTTTCCAGCCCTGCCACACAACGGCACACGGCTGCCTTGTCTTTACCTACCATCTGCGCAATCTCACATTGCTGAATACCCTCCGTAGTGTAAAGGGCACGGAGCACTAAGTATTCGCTCGTGGTAATATCAAGTCCGGCTTCTTTCAAGGCAACGCTAAGTTGGCTTAATAGAACCTGGTAAGCTTTACCTATCAAGCATCCTAATGCCGGAGACTTTGAATCAGCCGTAGCCTCATCATCACCATATGTGACTGTTGCAATATTTGGTTTCTTTTTTGTCATAATCTCTGTTGATGTTTTTCTTTCGTTTTGCAATTATATAACAACACACTTCGAAAAATGGTTGAGTTTACAACCATTTTATATCTCTATTCATAATCTCCCCTTACCTCTAATCTTGCATCTTCATAGATTCTAAAATGAAATTGACTCCCGGATTCTTCTGAAATCCGGGAGCCAACCCCATTCGTTTTCAAATAACTATTTAGACTCTAATAAAAAGGTTTCATTTCAAAGCTTTTCCGGCTGAGAAGGCGTCGCCGACTCGTTTACCCAGTTCGATATAACCCAAATGAACCGGATCAAAAGTAATGAGCTGCATCTTCTCCAC
>CAMWIF010000175.1 GCA_947174225.1 uncultured Porphyromonadaceae bacterium
TACCTACACCATGTTTGACGGGACAAAAATAGAAGAAAGTGGCATAGTGACTGTCAACAATGACAACCCTTCACTTACTTTCCCTTTCCCGATGGTGAACTACGACGGCACGGCAGCCAGCTGGGTAGGTACAGTCAATAATATTGGTGCATATTGGACTAAACCTCTTGGAGAAAATGAGTGGCTATGGGTATCCCACTCTGTGATTGGTAATAATCTGACCAATATCGATGAAAAAGGATTCTGGTTAGGTCGTGTGTCAAATGCCGTAGGAGCCGGCAATGATAAGGATGAGATAATCTCCTTCTGGTGGAAACTTACCGAGTAATTTTTTGAATATTAAGCCTATCTGATTGAAGTGAGGGAGGGACCTCAAGGCTCCTCCCTATTTTTTTATCTTTCGGAATTTTTAATCTCATATTTCATATTCTAATTTATGATTCTAACTAATTTATGGAGACTCATAGCTATGTCTCTTCTCCTGATTACCGGGTTAACGTCATGCGATAAAGAAAATAAAGATGAACCGATAGACAAATCTTTCAAAATCGGTATTGAACAATTCACCTTTCCCCAATTAGGAGGGGAAAAGGAAATTGTCGTACAATGTGCCATTAAGCCCAATGTAGCGTCTAATGCAGACTGGCTGACCGTCACAGACGTGATTGCAACGGGCTCTAAAGGAAATTTGTATAAACTAATCCTGCAAGCTCAGGCAAATTTCGACGCTGACATTCGTGCAACACAAGTGAGCGTAACTGCCGGTTCAGAATCAGGAATCATAAACATTACTCAAGCCGGTACAGGGTTTAAGATTACTGAAGATAACCTTACGGGCAAATCATTAAATATGAGTGGCGAATCGGTGGTTATATCTTTTACAATCCCCGGCTCATATGAAGTTACTTCCTCTGACAACTGGATTGAGACTATTGAGGAGAATAACGACGGCCAAAATGTCACCCTAAAAGTACAAGTAGGACTTAATATGGGTGATGCACGTGAAGGAAGCATTAACATCACCTCCGGAGGGGCAACCCTTTCTATCCCCGTTAAGCAGAATGCTTTTGCAGCCGCTCCCGCTGATAAAACAGGAATGGAATCTAACGCAATGCAACTTGCCAAAAAACTTGGAGCCGGTTTTAATATAGGTAATACTTTCGACTCACATCCTAATGGAGAGACAAGTTGGGGAAATCCAATAATCAACAGACAACTTATCAAAGGGCTCGCCAATGCTGGTGTTGGTACAGTCCGTCTTCCGGTAACTTGGTATCAGTTTGCCGATGAGTCTTACACTATAAGTCCCACAGCCCTAAACCGTGTACGTGAAGTGGTGGATTGGATTCTTGAAGAGGGAATGTATGTGATAATCAATACCCATCATGACGATGTGGTATGGCTTAAAGCCCTCGGTCTTAACGCTGATGAGGTTAAAAAAGTGGATGAGCAATTCAGAACATATTGGATGCAGATAGCTCTTGCATTTCGTGATTATGATGAGAGGGTAATCTTTGCAGGGTTGAATGAACCCGAACCGGGAGCTGAGTCAAAAGATGGTAAAATTGGAGAAATGGGTGGTCTTGCAGTATACGAACAATCCTTTGTCGATGTAGTTCGTTCTACCGGAGGACGCAATGCCTATCGCTGTCTCGTAATCCAAGCCCCTTATACTAATACCAACAATTTCGAAGACTTCGGATGTATGCCGGTTGATAATGTGCCTGACAGGTTAATGGGTGAAGCTCACTTCTATCCATGGCTATTTACGTTAAAAGAGGATGACAGTCCTGAATATTGGGGATGGATGAAATTCTTCTGGGGTAAGGATAACAAGGCTGCCGCTGAAGCTATAAAAGATGATCTGGCAGGTCATCCGGGTATAGATCGCTGGGATGGAACAACGGAAGAGAATATCATCGCTGATCTTGACAAAATGAAACGTCTCTACTGTGAAAAAGGATTCCCTGTCATTTTAGGTGAGTACGGTGCTATTATGAATCGTGATGGCTATCTGGCAGGAAATCAGACTGCTCTTGACCTCAACCATAAGTCACGTAGTGATTTCAACTATTTTGTGGCAAAGGAGGCGTTCAACCGTGGACTTGTGCCTTTCCTATGGGATACCGGCGAGGCAGTAAGCCGTCATACGGGAGAAATCACCAAGGATTATCTTTTACCACCTGTTATCCAAGGTGTAAAAGATGCTACTTTTCCCTATTGAGCTAAGTATAATTAGGAAATATAAATAAACTGAGGAGTACACTGTACTCCTCAGTTTATTTATACACATATGCAACCTTCCACATAGAATAGTTCCAAAGCATTTTAATCATCACCATCTAATCCATTTGTCGGAGCTTTTTATTAACTTTGCATTCTATGACCGACAATTCCGAATTTCTGAAGGCAGCCTATTTCACTTTGGGCTGCAAACTAAATTTCTCTGAGACATCTACCATCGGGAAGATGCTCTCTGAGCGAGGTATCCTTAAGGCGGCTAAGGGAGAGACCCCCGACATATGCGTGGTGAATACATGCAGCGTGACTGAGGTAGCCGACAAGAAGGGACGGCGACTTATCCGCAGTCTTGCTTCACGCTATCCACAGGCAACTATAGCCGTGACCGGATGCTATGCCCAGCTCAAACCGCAAGAGGTTGCAGCTCTTCCCGGAGTGGATATTGTGCTTGGCTCAAACGAGAAGCTGCGTATGGCAGATTACATAGACGATTGGCTTAAGACACATAGTAAACACGTTGAAGTAACTCCACCCCTCGAAATATCCGATTTCCGTGCGTCGTGTGAACGGGGCGACCGCACCCGGTTCTTTTTAAAGGTGCAAGACGGATGCGATTATTTCTGCACGTACTGTACCATACCGTTTGCACGTGGACGTTCCCGTTCAGGCAACATTGATCAATTGGTTGATATGGCACGTGAAGCAGCCCGGTCAGGAGGAAAGGAAATTGTGATTACAGGTGTCAACATCGGAGAGTTCGGCAAAGACAATAATCAGAAGCTTTTCGATCTGCTACGCCGTCTTGATGATGTGGAGGGTATAGAACGCTTCAGAATCTCCTCAATCGAGCCTAACTTGCTTACGGAGGAGATAATCAACTGGACAGCAAGGGAAGCCCGTGCGTTTATGCCGCATTTCCACATTCCTCTCCAATCGGGATCTGACAAGGTGCTTCGGCTGATGAACCGTCGATATGACACAGGGCTCTTCGCCTCCCGTATTGAAGCTATTCGGCAAGCTATACCGGATGCTTTCATTGGAGTGGATATAATTGCCGGAGCAAGGGGTGAAACCCCTGAGGAATGGGAGAAGAGTTTGCGATTTGCCGAAAGCCTCGACATCACACGCTTTCACGTGTTTCCCTATTCGGAACGTCCAGGCACAAAGGCTCTGTTACTCGGCGATGCTGTAAGCCAAGAAGAGAAACACAAGCGCGTGGCACAGCTCACTGCTCTTTCCGACCGTAAGATGGAAGCGTTTATGAACCGCCATAAAGGAATAATCCGACCGGTGCTTTGGGAACAAGCCTCAGGAGAAGACTTTATGCATGGGTTGACCGACAACTATATACGAGTGGAGGCTCCGATTCGTCAGAGATTGATCAACACTGTCAGCGAGGTAAGGCTTAACACCATTCATCCGGAAGAACCGGAGATGATGACTGCCTTTCACCTATGAACCGAGCAATCCAAGCTGACTCTATGGAAAATAAGAAGCACGCTATATAAATTATGGTATGAAGAAATTAGGCGTAATAATTCTGAACTGGAACGGACTTAAACTCCTGCAAGAGTTTATCCCTATAGCCTCACGTTTCACTCAGGGTGAAGAGGTTGACCTGATTGTTGCAGACAATGGGTCTACCGACTCATCGGTGGAATGGCTCCGTCGTAACCATCCGGAAGTGAAGGTTATTGAATTGAGCAAGAATTATGGGTTTGCGGAGGGTTATAACCGTGCCATAGAATTAGCCATCGATCCTTCTACCGGTAAGCCCTACCCTTTTATATTGCTTCTCAACAGCGATGTGGAGGTGAAAGAGGGCTGGTGGCAACCGTTACTCTCATTCATGGAAGCGAATCCGGATGTAGGAGCTGCCCAACCGAAAATCAAAAGCTATCGGCAACGCGATATGTTTGAATATGCCGGAGCTGCCGGAGGCTATCTCGACCGTCTCGGCTATCCCTATTGCCGAGGTCGCCTCTTCGACTCGATAGAGAAGGATGAGGGACAATATGACGGTGAACCTATCGATATATGCTGGGCTTCCGGAGCAGCATTGATTGTGCGTACCGATCTTTACAGAAAGCTTGGCGGTCTCGACCCTAAATTTTTCGCCCATATGGAGGAGATTGACCTCTGCTGCCGTATGCACGCTGCCGGCTATAGGGTATGCGCGATAAGCGACTCGGAGGTGTATCACGTAGGAGGTGCATCGCTTAATCAAGGAAATCCCCAAAAGACCTACCTTAATTTCCGCAACAATCTGCTCTTGCTCCATAAGAATCTTCCAAAGGATATAGGTAAACGAAAGCTCTTCATTCGCCGATTGGCTGATACCCTCGCCTTCTTTATGTTTTGCGCAAAATTTGATTTTCCGAACGCCAAGGCTATCTTGAAAGCACATTCCGATTTTCGGAAAATGCGTAAAGACTACACCACCTATCCCGATAGGGATACCCTCTCCGCTCTGCCGGGTGCACAAAGGAACATCATCATAGATCGTTACCTCCTGCGCAAGAAGAAATGACATTTGAATATATTAAACTACATCATATTATGAATTCTGCACAATCAAAACCACTCATACTCGTCAGCAATGACGATGGCATTGATGCCAAAGGCGTACACGCACTTGTTGACCGCCTTATCCAATTCGGAGATGTCGTGGTGGTATGTCCCGACTCTCCACGTTCCGGACAGTCAATGGCTCTTACAGTCAATTCACCTTTACGTATCGCCCGCGTCGAGGACTATAGGGGTGCAAAGATGTATAAGACCAACGGCACACCGGTAGACTGTGTGAAGTTGGCTATGCATAATGTACTTGACCGTTTACCCTCACTCGTGGTGGCAGGTATAAACCACGGTTCAAACGCCTCTATCAATGTCGTTTATTCCGGCACTATGGGAGCTGCCTTTGAAGGCTGTGCCTATGGATTGCCCGCTATCGGTTTCTCTCTGACTGATCATTCTCCGAATGCTGATTTTGAACCTTGCTTCCCCTTTATCGATGCCATTGTGAAGGGTGTCTTGGAGCGTGGGCTACCTAAAGGAGTGTGCCTGAACGTCAATATCCCGAATTCGGCAGTGCCCCCCACAGAGATGCGTCTTACGAAATCCTGCAAGGGTAACTGGACGGATGAGTATAAGGAATACATTGATCCTAACGGTGGTAAATTCTATTGGCTCACCGGTAAATTTGTGAGTGAAGAACCTGATAATCCTGATACAGATGAGTGGTGTCTGGCACACGGCATAGTCTCCGTAGTGCCTGTTATGCTTGATCGCACCGCACCGGAAGGGAGAGATTTTAGCTGGCTAAATATCCGTTTTTAACCAAATTGGTTCCATTTAGACTATATTTCACATAAATTAACATAATTCATTGGCTTATTGATTGAATTAACTAAATTTTAATCAAAAAAATAATAGGCATTAGTGAAAAATTATTGCTAACTTTGCGGTGTGGATCCCATCCCAAGGCTTCCGTTACAACGCTGAGGGATGCTAATGGCTGACATAACCCCGGCATAGGATCTGCTTTCCCATCAAGAAACTCTTAAAGGATAGAATAATCTTCTCATAAGACCAATTAATCGTTTCATTGACAATTTTATTGTTGCATTAGTAAAGTTATGGATTAATAGTTAAAATTAGGATTAGGACCTTCAATCTCCTACGAAGGATTTCGTGGGAATTGGAAAAAACAGGTGCGTAGTGATACGTGCCTGTTTTTTCGTTGGCCGAGTCGCGAAATTATGATAATTTTGCAGTATGAACACTCCATTACGCGAAATTGCGGCCCTGCTCGGATGTGGCG
>CAMWIF010000176.1 GCA_947174225.1 uncultured Porphyromonadaceae bacterium
CTTCGGTATCGCCGAATTTGTCGTAACCGCTCACTAGCACTTTGTCGCCGGCACTTAACCCCGATATTACCTCATATTGCTGAGGATTCTGTCTTCCAAGTTCAATCTCTGTCTTACGAGCCGTCTTGCCATCGGGGGAGAGGCGGTAGATCCAATGACCCGAGGTGTTTTGATAGAAGTCGCCACGTGAGATCACAAGGGCAGTTTCAGGTTTTGCAAGCTCTATCTGCACACGGTAGCTCTTGCCGAGCCGGATGTTGGAGGGCTTGTCGGCAGTGAAGAGAAGGTCGCAGGCAAACTGTCGGTCTTTCACCTCCGGCACGACCTTGCTGATACGTAGTGGGAATTTCGTATCCTGATACTGTATATTGGCTGGCAGACCCGTTATGATACGATCGATGTAATATTCCGGTAGGGTGACGTGCATCTTATATTCGGTGAGTACCTTTATTTCGCCGATGCTTGCTCCGGCAGCCACCTGCTGACCCAACGTGACATTCAGGAAACTCAACTGTCCTGCCACGTTTGCCCTCACAACAAGGTTTCGTGTACGGTCGGCAGTGCGTGATAGTTTGCGCGACGATGCCTCACGGTTGGCGCGTATCATCTCGCGTTTAAGGTGAGTGGCAACTGAATCGTGGCGCAGACTCTGTATCTGCAATTGGGCTTTCCTATGCTCATAGCTGTAATCCTCCTCTGCCACGTCAAGTTCCGCTTTGCTCTTTATGCCCATACGATATTCTTCACGGCTTTGCTTAAGCGATTTGTCAAGCGACGATATACGGTGTTCCGCGTCAAGTGCCTGTTGGCGGAGGGTGATTGAGCGTTGTTCCATCTCTATCTCCTGCTCCTGATAGTTGCGTTGCTGGTTCTGCCATTCCTCCTCCTCGTCCTCTATGGTGCGGAGAAGGGTTATGTTGGAGAGCACAAGAATAGTGTCGCCCACATTGAGCATAGCACCCTCCTCGGCTACTATGCGCTCCACAAAACCATTTTCCAATGCGTTGAGCTGTATGGTCTGTATCGGTTGCACCAATCCCTCCACATCGAGATATTCCATAAAGGGGGTCTCCGTTACTTCGGCTATTTTATAGTCCTCGGCGTCGATATTCAGCTTATGTGGACTGAAGGCAAGGATGCTGACGTAGACGATAAGGGCAATTAGAGCCATTGCTGCAAGGATGTGGTAGAGGTATTTTATATACCAGGGTTTCTTTTTCAGTTGAATATCCATATCAGGGTCAGATTAGTTAAGTGGTAATTCTTCGGTGAGGGGGAGGTTACGCTCAAAGTCGTAGGCTGTTATGCTGCGGAGCGTATAATATAGGCTCCAGTATGTGCGGAGCGTGGTGATGAAATTGCGCTTGGCGTAGTTTTTCTCGCTGACCGCCGACATAAGGTCGAGTATGCTGCTGCGTCCCATCACATAAAGATGCTTCGCCACGGTGTGACGTTGTGTGGCTCTGCGGTCGGTGAGTGCGGCGATGCGTACTTTCCGTGCCTGCATATTAAACTGTAACACAAGTTTCTCAACGTTTCGGGTGAAGTCGTTCATACCTTGTTCGGCTTGGGTGCGCGTGAGTTCGAGCTGTGACTTTGCCACCTTTACCTTACCTCGTCCACGTCCCCAGTCCAATATAGGTAACGAGAGCGAAACACTTGCATATTCCTGGTGCATAAGATTACTGAAGGATTGACCGATATCGAGTCCGGTTTGCGACAGACCGAATTGCACGTATAAGTCAGCTTTAAGCCGGGCATTGGCTTTGGCGTAGGCAAGGTTACTTTCGCTCTCCTTGATGATACGTCGATAATATTCGGGATCAGGGCTATTGTCTAAAGCAAGTTCCATAGCTGTGGGTACCGACACCTCAAACTGTGGCACGCTGTCAGGCATTATCAGACTGAGTTGCGGAGTCTCCTCCAAGCCAAGGAATGAGCTGATGCTCTGAGACACCTCTTTGAGAGTGATTTCAGCATCCATCACGTTGGTCTCTTCGTTGAGGCGGTTGATTTCAAGTTGGAGCATCTCGTTCTCGGTGATGGTGCCTATCTGGTAGCGGCCTTGTGCCATATGGTATAGTGTGTCGGCTGAAGCGAAGTTCTGCCGTGCCAGATCCAATTCTGTCTGGGCAGAGGCAAGCGAGAAGAAATGGTTGCAGGTGGTAGCTGATATTAATTCGAGAGTTTCGGCATACTGTTTCTTTGCCTCACGGTAGCGTATCGGCTCTATTTTCTTATCCCATTTCAAGGAGTTGTAACCGAAGAGACTCTGCTCATATCCTATAAGGAGTGGCTGGCTGCTATAGGCTCTGGTGTGGTTCTGCAATTCATCGAGGCGGTTGATAGCGCTCTTTACGAAGAAGCTGCCACCTGTCCAACTGATGTTCTGGTTAATCTTCAGGGTGAGGTCAGCTCCAAACTGATCTTGGCGTATGAACATCGCTGTGCCGTCTGATTGGGTAATCTTGTTCATCTCCTTATTGATATAGGGGGAGGAGGTCAGAGTCACCGATGGGAGATAGTTTGCAAGGTAGTAGCGATAGTTCCAATAAGCTGAGAGGAAGGCATTGCGTGCGCTCTGCACAGACGGTGACTGCCGATGCGCAAGTTCAATAGCATCCTGTAGGCTTAACGTCAGCGTATCCGGCTTGCCTACCGCCATACATTTGCTGATAGTCAACAATAGTAATATGAAAAATACCTTACACTTCATTGGCTTTGCGTTTGATTCTGATGCAAAGTTAGGGTGCAAGGATGAAATGGCAATGGCTTTTCGGCTTCCGAAAGACTATTTGTATGAAAATCATACAGCATTGTGTATGATTTTCATACACTCCTTGACACAGTGTTTCCCGATAAATGCTTACCTTTGCATTATGAACTCAAAATACGGTACGATACTCGTTGTTGACGATAATCCGGCTATTCTCACAGCTGTGAAAATCTGTCTTGCTAATGTGTTTGAACGCATTATAACTCTCACTACGCCTGAGTCAATCCTTGTCACCCTCAGTCAGGAGCACGTGGATATTATTCTGCTTGATATGAACTTTTCGCTTGGGGTAAACTCCGGGCAGGACGGTATGATTTGGCTCTCTGCCATTCATCGTAAACATCCCGACATTCCAGTGGTGTTGATCACAGCATACGCTGATGTGAAATTGGCAGTGAAGGGACTGAAGAACGGTGCTGCGGATTTTGTCGCCAAGCCCTGGGACAATGATGAGCTGATACGAGTACTTAAAGATGCCATAGACAAGACAAAAGAGGTGGTGCCGTTGTCGGAGGTGGAGAGGCAGCACGTGAAGAAGGTGGTTGACAAATGTCACGGCAATATGAGCAAGGCGGCTGAACTACTTGGCATTACCCGACAGACATTATATAGAAAGTATCAGCAATGATAATTGCCGGCATAGCCATCATTATTGTTCTCGTTATTGTTGGTGTGGTCTATCGCCATCAGTGTCTGCTGAGAGATAGGGCACAGTTGATGCGTGACGCTATGCGCCATCGCGATTTCTCTTTCCGGCTGCCTACAAAGGGTTTACTGTTCGGAGAGAGGACGTTGCAGGATGCGCTTAATGATATGGGACACGATATTGAGAAACTTGTGGCGCACAATGAAGTGGAGTCGTGGCAAAGGCTTACCCGCGTGCTGACCCACGAGATTATGAATGTGATAACGCCCATTCAGAGCATCAGTCAGGCTTATCTTTCGACGCCGGATATAAAGGGAAGTATTTATGAGGAGGGTATACAAGCTATTTACGATACGAGTACCGGCTTGTCAGTGTTTGTAAGTAATTACCGTAAAATGACGCAGTTGCAGGAACCGGTAATGTCAGACCTTAATCTTGATGCTTTTTGCCGGAGTAT
Source organism: uncultured Porphyromonadaceae bacterium (assembly GCA_947174225.1). Taxonomy (GTDB): domain Bacteria; phylum Bacteroidota; class Bacteroidia; order Bacteroidales; family Muribaculaceae; genus Lepagella. Next base: position 3,880 of record CAMWIF010000176.1, read on the forward strand.
TGCGTCACTTTACAGTGATTTGAAATGGGATATAGCTGTGCCTTCCCACGTGCAGCTGCGTGCTGACGAGAGTTTGTTGCGTCAGGTATTCATAAATTTGGTGAAGAATGCTATTGAAGCGGATGCAAAGACTATCGGCATCAAGTATATCGAATCGACGGATATTCATTCCTCAGGCACCTCTTCACGGGCTTCGTATCATTTTTCAGAAGCTATAGACAAAAATAGTTCTTCTGACTCCCGAACTTTCCCCTCGTTCTCTTTTGGAAAACTGTTGATCAGCAATGATGGCCATATAATTCCTGATGATGTGGCACGTGAAATCTTTATACCCTTCTTTACCACAAAACGGAGAGGTTCAGGTATCGGATTGTCCCTGTCTCGCCAGATTCTGTTGAGACAAGGACTTCTCCTCAGCCTTGCTGATCATCCTACACGTGGCTACAACGTCACCTTCGTCCTCGAATCCGACAAGCCATAACCTTAGTGTCTTACCACCTCTGTGAATTCCGGTAGGGAGTCTTTCACGACAGTGACATAGATTGTGGAGGTTGATTCCTTTCCGTCGGGTGTCTGCGACTTCACATCATATTTGTAGTCTATACCGTCAGGAGTAGTTCTGTTGGCAACCATCACCGGTGTGCCGAGAGGAAATTGATAGTTGCCACAAGCTTGGTCAAATATGGCTTTGTCCTGATCGGTCACTGTTACCGCTTCGGAGTAGGCTGGTAGGGGAGTGATCTCACCTGCTATGTAGCCGTTTTCAATTAGGAAACGGTTAATCTCAGCTGGAGCCTTGGCTACTCTGGCATTCCTCACGCCGTAACCCTTTATCACTGTGGCTTCCGGCTGGACTTTTGCCACATCCGCTGTGGATGAGTCAATGCCCCCACTGCCGAATGTGGCGAATGTCACTACTTTCTTCCCTTTAAGAGAATTGTCGGCAAGGAAAGACGACATAGGCAATGCGTAGGTGCCTCCCCATATGGGATAACCAAGGAAGATGGTGTTGTAATCGTCAAGATTAACAGCGAGGGGCTTGAGTTCAACCTTCTCATTATTCTCCACCTCTGATCGCCAACGCTGGATAGTGGCGGCATAGTCACCATCATAAGGTTTGACGGCTTCAATAGCTGTGATGTCACACCCAAGACGCCTCTGAAGCTCTTCAGCCACAGATTGAGTTGCGCCCGTTTGCGAATAATACAGGATGAGTGTGCTGTCGTTCTTCTCAGCGACAGCCGTGTCGTCATTGTTGGCAGTTGTCTTATTACCGCATCCGCACAATGCGCTTGCAGTGACAAACGCCATAAATAAAAATCTCTTCATCTCCAAAACTATTTAATTTAATTCAATTTTCAGCCCGGATAAACATAATCTAAAGAAAAGCTGCAACTTGACGGATTTTTTCAAGCCGAGCAACAAATGAGGAATCTGATTTGGCAACCTGCTTATTATAATCGGATTGTAGTTTCAGCCAAAGATCAGCCTCAATACCAAGGGCAGCCTCCAAAAGAAGTGCATACTCGGTTGTGACAGCTCTTTTACCATTGAGTACCTCGTTTAATACAGAAGTTGGCAAACCAATTTCTGTAGCCAGAGCTTTTTGAGATATTCCTCGATACTCAATCTCATCCTTAATCATCTCACCGGGATGGATTAGATTACTTGGAGTTAAGTTATTAGCTATCATATTGGGATCAACCCCATCAACTTTTACTTTCATATCAGTCATTTATAATGGTTTGATAAATCCACGACATTGCAGATGGTTAATATTGGTTCTTTTTCATTCTGTGTGACTGAGAACTCTATACGATACTGATCATTGACTCTTATGGATGATAGACCGGCTTTGTTACCTAATAGAATTTCATACTGTAAAGAACGTATTGGCCAAAGAGCCTCGATACACGAAGCTCCTTTTAAGAAGTTAACTGCTTTTTGATAACGTTTGATAATATCAGGCTGAAAGCGGTGCTTCTTATCCGAACATTTGCCGGTTTCATATAGAGTCTTTAAGTAGTCGTATTCGAATGTTACAATCATATTCAGTATGAGTAAGAACATTGCAAAGATAATAAGAGTTTATTAAATTCGCAAATTTGATAATGAAGATAATATCCTTATCTGCTGAAGTAAAATAATAGAAGGGTAGGTATAAAAG
>CAMWIF010000177.1 GCA_947174225.1 uncultured Porphyromonadaceae bacterium
ATGTGGGACCATAATCTCTTTATTTTTTATTTTTAATTTTTTTTTTGGGTGACCGACTCCTATTTTTCTGTATGCTTCACATTATTTCTACTGACAAGAAAATTTACTTGTTCTCAAACGTTTCAGTCAATTTATCGAACAATACAGGTAGATATGTCTTGGCTTCAGAAATCCCATCCACATATCTTATGTAGTTTACTTCTTTCCCACCTTCTTTGGCAAAACCTTCTGAAAGAAGAAGTTCATCAAGCGACACCAGACTATCCGAAAGACCGTCGGTATTCTTTAAAGACCCATCACCTGCTTGACTGCTTGAAGATTCCTCCTCTTCTTGGATAAGCTCAAATCTAAACCTTGACAGGCTCCAATCATCTGGATTGGTCTCTGCAACTATCTTCAACCAAATATTATGATTACCCAAAGCAAACCCATCGAAATATAGAAAAGGAAGTTCATTATTTACCTTAACCTCAACATATCCGATTCCCTTTTTGAATGGTTCGACAGGGTGTCGTTCCAGTTCCTTATATAAAGCCCAGGAATATAATTCCCTATGATAACCGGAAAGACGCGATGATGCCATAGGCAACACACCCTCATATCCCTTAATATCACAGAACGAAATGAATCCCTGCTGACAATATAATATTGCAGATGGGCAGTTGATCAATGTGTCACGCCATTGGTCGCCCGTAGGATTCTTCGTAAATACCTCTTTAAGCGACTCATTGGGTCGATTGTAGTCGTATGCCGAGTCATCAAACACAGCCTTCACAAAGCTCCTTCGCTCCGTTGCAAGCTCATTCCTATCAAGACGTAGCAGACGTTTCCACGTAAAATCACGTTTCACATTGTTCTTTACAGTGTTGGTAGAAAGAAGATTGTAATGAAGGTTATTGCTCGGCAGATAGTCCCCTTTCGACAAGACAGCACGTTCAAAGCGACAACCGAAGTCGTTTACCCTATCTTCGTAACTATTCGCAAAAGCTGCTTTTGCATCATTGCTATACTTGGTGAACCGTTCAAACCATCCCTTATCATCCTCACTCCAATTGACATTGCCGTTCTGCTTATAATACTCCCAAATCCCTGCAAATTCGAGCATAAAACCTATCTGACCGGTGAAGTAGCCATGACGTTCCGCACTGAGAATAGCGTCAAGCCACTGACTCCCATCCGACTCTCTCAGAATCAGCCCCGCTTTGATACGCTCCTCCTCAACAAGCCATGACGGGAATGAATCCACAGATTTTCCCTCTGCCAAATAAGTCAAAATAGAGGGAGCTACCTCAAGAAGAGATTTCACACTCCGAATCGCGCTTGAAACTTCTGGCGCACTGTCTATGCGGTTGTTCTCAGCATTGGCAATATTGTAGATTACACGCATCCATTGATTGAGACCATCATTAGCCCCATATTTAAGGATATACCCCAAATAAGCATAGAGCAGCACACGCTCATTGTAGTTCAGTTCTCTGGGAGTAAAGAGTATCTTCTTCATTATCTCCCCTAAAGAGAAGCAATGACGGAACTTAATATCCAACTTATTCTCAGGCATCCCGTTATCCGCAGACAGTATATCGAACACATCTGTAAGATATACAGATGAGGGCAAAGACAAGGCACCACCCTCACGCAGCGAAATGAACGAAAACGGTTGGGCGCCATTTTGATTAGCCAACAGGACAAACGTCTTATCATTCTCACCTTTCACAAGGGGATGTGTTTCGAGATAATTGAGCGACAAGAGACTCCTTATCAGATTAGCCATACGTCCATCGCACTGCTGACCCAAATCCGCAGAGCCTGATTGCTCCTCATTGCGATATGCCCAAACCATATTGGTCCAGCTATTATCTATGCTTTCGGCAAAATATTTATCAAGGGGAAGAACCAATTGGCTGCCGTCAGTCAATGTCCTTGTCCGGGTTACATTCTCTGAAGATTTATTCAGCAACTCACCTATATGCTCAGAATAACGTGCCTTGAAGTTTTCAAAATCAGTGAGGGGCTTTCCACGGGAATTCATTTTGATGTATAAATCATCGGAGAGATTATATTTCTCCAACTCCATAAACAGGAAAGTCACAATAGGCTTGTCACTATTCAAAAGACGTGGAAAGAAATCTGCCCTATCCTTGAATATGCTATGAATGGCATCAAGCATCGTAAGCATCGACATTATAGTCGGGTCATACTTCCAGGAAAGCTGAAACCAGTTGCAGTCCTCTATCGTAGTCTTCACAGAAGGATATTTTACCTCCTTACCATCCTGCACGCGAGTAGCCGGCAACAGATTGTTGAAATCAATATCGTTCAGCATCAACGCATCGCAAAATTCCTGTGAGCTTACACGGGTCTTATACGTGAATCGGCAATGGTTGCGAGTCTCATCAAGCAATGCGTCGTCAAACCGTTGGCGCAGTGAGTTATCCTTGGTGATTCGGCTCATATACCAATGGAGCAGAAACAGGGTCGTGAGACGTTGCTGACCGTCAAGCGGAATGAAGTCTTCTCCAATTACGTTGCCATAAATGAAATCGAGGTCACGCTCAGGTCTATTCTCCTCCAAATAGCCATACAAGGCTTTCAGAAACTCTGTCCTGATCTCCTTAACGTTGTCTCGACCCTGGGCATACTCACGCTGAAGCATCGGGATTACAATCCGAAACTTATGGTCGGTAAACAGCTTGAAAAATGAGGTGCGGTTCCCCTCACCCATTATCATTTCCATATTCTCACTCATAGCTTTGAAGAATTAGGGTTGACATAATCATTAATGACTCCGACAATATTTTCGAGGTAGGCACGACCGTCATCCTCGGTCCATTCCATCATATTATTTATTTTCTTCGAATAATATTTCAAGAAAAGATTCTTGGTGGTAATCGGCACGAACACGCCGGTGCTGTCATTCTCAATGATTCGCTTACGCTTTATCGGAAAGAAGGCATTGCCATAGCTGCGGTTGGTGGCGTAGTCCAACAAGGTGAGGTTAACAATGCTGTCTCTGTCGGTCAATGCATTGCTACCCTCCTTAAAACGTTCTTGGAATTTCTTATAAAGTGTATCGATTTCGCTTTTATCCACCTTTTCCTTTTGGCGCAGAGTCAACAGGGCTGATAAATCCTCCTTCAATGCTTCCTCCTCGCCAGAGTTATTGATTCTTTCCTGCGCTCCGGCAAGGTCTGAGCTGCCCAGATAATATTCTAAAATATCGTCACACCATTGCTTCACGCCTCCCTTCTCCAATGTTCTGTCGGTCTGTGAGCAAATATGCTCTATATCCCATTCTTCTGTCTTAAACCTGTCAAACGGGAAACGCATATCTGAATTGTCCTTCTGCAATACAGTCAAGATATTAAACAGCAGGAGAATCCTCTTTACCGGAGCTTTTGCCTCATATGAGAGATCGGCTATGTCGATACCCTTTATACTCTCCTTTACCTGCTCACGAAGATAAGAATTACGGAATTTACTCTTAGGCAACTCTTTCCATTTGGCAATCAAATCACCGGGTTTATACCCATTCTCAAGCAGATAACCGATTATATGGTAAAGCTCCCGATCTTCAAACCATTCCTTGAGTAGTTGATATGTCTGCTTCACTTCTATCCATATCTCATCTACGCTATTCTCCTTAAGTCGCTCTTGGAAATAGTCGAATGTATGATATTTCTTACTTTTCCCCGTCCGCTTGCTCATAATATCAAACACGAATTCTATACGACTCGTATAAGACACAGGATTATGACTACGGTTAAGGAAATACCAAAACGCATCACTCTGAAGCGATTGCTCAATCTGATTCCACTCGGTTGATAGATGAATCTTCCTCAACTCACTGTCAGAGCCGGAAAAATTCTTGTCGTTAAGGAAGAGTGCCTTCACCAACTCAGCATCTGTCAAGGGAATTTTGCCGATGTTAAGACGTGTGAATATATCTACAGAAGATGTCTCCTCATCAGCAGCCACTTCATACCATATCACGCGCACATTATTTGCCATATCTACCAATTGACCTCCTACATCCTTCTTCTTTTGTTCTAACAATGCTCGTAGAATCTCAAGCTGGAGCGTGTCATCCTCTTGGTGGTCAAACCAATCTTTAATGGTTTGATAAGCCTGTGCCATAAAATAGAAATCTATGTAGGCATCAGGTTTCACAACAGGATTTTTAATATTAGTCAGAAAAGAGCGCGAGTCCGGTCGGGTAATGTATTCTATCTCAAAAAGCTTAAATCTACTGTATAGAATCTTAATCATATCTGAGAAGAATCTGAGAATGAGATTCAATGTGGTCAAACGTTGCTGACCGTCAATGACCTCATATCTCCCATCAGCAATTTTCCGCACCACTATCGGCTGGAGACAGTAAAATTCTCCCGGTTTCTTATCTGTGCGATGCACGAATTCAGCCAAATCATCAAGAAGGGTTTTGACTTCAGTGGAAGTCCAGCGATAACCACGCTGATAATCCTTAATGATGAAGTCCATCCCGCTTAATTCAGATATAGCTTTAAGCTCAAGCTGATTCGTGCCGGTCAATTCTTTATCATTCATCTAATATCGGTAGTTTAATCATATTTATTCTATATTGGCAAACTCATTCAAAGCCAACCAAAACAAAGAATTGTTGTCTTTGCAAAACTACAAATTTATCTTGAAAATGACAATATGTTACATAACATATTCACACGCCGCCTATTACAATGGTAATTTCTTAATAGGTCAGATTTATCTGAACTGCCAGCTATCGAATTTCAGTTCGTTTCCTTTCAGGATAAAGTATAGATCATAAGGCTTAATAGCCTCTGAAACATCAGAATGTGTTATCGCTTCCGAATTGACAGTCACTATATTATCAGATATACCCCTGATATTATCAAATGTAAGTCCCATTTTTTCAGATATAGTCCCTATATTATTAGAAGTAGACTTACTTACTGTCACTGAAGCGATAAGCTCACCATCTGCGGCATCTTTGCGTATCTCTATCTCACCATTACCCTCTGCAGCAATCGCACACTGTTGAGGCACTTTGTCAAACTTAACCCCTCTGACAAGTATTATACCCTCCTCATTACACGGACTGACCACCATATTACCCGGCTTGCCATCAGAAGCAGCCTCAAATCTCACTCCTTTGGTAGCTGCCGTTGTCTCCGCCTGTTGGATAATGAACGGATTCAACGGACGTATCTGAGCCACACCTTTAAGACTCTGGTCAGCCATCTTTATCTCTACCTTATCTTCATCAACCTCAATCTCGTCTACACATACATTCCGGAAACCTCCCTCAGTGTCAAAATCCTTTTGAAGTTCCATCGAATGATAAAATATATACCATTTATCATTATATTTATGCAAATGGGTATGATTGTTTGTATAAGTATACCCATAATCTCCCGAATTTTTCAGATAAGACCTTCCATACTGCCAGCTTGCCGCATCAAGAGGAGGCTCGCTCGTCATATAGCACATACTGCAAATTGTCGGTACCTCCCCTTCATATGGCCAATCGCTATGATCCTGCCAATCCGTATTATAGGTATAGACGTATTTGCCGTTTATATAGTTAAGTTCATTCGCCTCAAAATGATGTGGTGCGGGCATAGGTATTAAGTCACTGTCAATACTTATCATATCTTCACCAAGGCGCATCAAGACAGCATTTCCCGCTCCAACCGAAAGCCAACCCACACCGTTATCGTCAATCACCACACCAGGGTCAAAAGGCACCCTACATTCCCCAAGACCGGGAGTCTCGGCATCGACAAGACTCTTTTCCAACGGACTGATCCAAGGTCCAAGCGGATGAGTGGCAGTAAGTACACCTGTTCCAAAACCGCTATTTGAAAAATACAGATAGAAATGCGTCTCGCCGTCACTGCCGACTTTCTTCGTGATTGAGGGAGCCCAAGAGGCAATAATCCAAGGAGCGAGAGACTCCACATCAATAATACCGTGATAGGTCCAATTCACCATATCGTCAGTTGACATCATAACGAGTGA